>JBJFAQ010000196.1:0-14310 GCA_051887995.1 Eubacteriales bacterium | reverse complement strand
AGCGTCGCATCGTCAGGCATGCAGGCAAGTGTGGTGTAATAAAGAGCCTTTTCCGCCTCGGTTACGCCCGAAGCGTATTCTCTGAAGCTCGCCGCCTTTTCCTCGTCTGTCGGCTCTGCGCCGTCAGCACCGGCAAAAGGCAGACCTGTTATAGCGTCAAGCGTGGGGTCGGCAAGCTGAGCGGCGACAAGCTCGCTCTCCTCCGCAACTCCGATGACAAATGAAGTGAGCGCGGAAGTATATCCGAGAGAGCCGCTTATCATACTTGAAACGGCGCTGTCGCTTTGGCGTATGATGCCGACTACCTTTAGCATAACGGTGCTGTCCGTGTCGCTGTAAAGATAGTCAAGTCCCGCTTCGCTTGCGGAAAGATCTACATATGTGCCGTTTTCCTGCTTCTGATACCGGCTTGATGACGGAATGAGACAAAATTCCATGCCGCACAGCTCCTCATAGCTCCAGCTTCCGAGCTCCGAGGTGTCTATCTGCTCGCCCTCGGCGGCAAGACGCATATTCTCGCGCATCTCGTCAGCTGTTTTAAGTCCCAGCGCATAGAGGGTAAGGTCAGTTATCTCGTTGTTTTCGTTTACCACAAGAACGATTTCATTATAAGCCGTGGGCCAGCTTC
This sequence comes from Eubacteriales bacterium, assembly GCA_051887995.1. GTDB lineage: Bacteria > Bacillota > Clostridia > Oscillospirales > CAG-272 > SIG710. Next base: position 13,682 of record JBJFAQ010000196.1, on the reverse strand, counting down.
CGTATATAACGTCGTACTGCTCCTCAAGCAGAGGATTGATAAGCTCGCCGTCATCTCCCGAAAGCAGCTCTTCCCATACCTTCATGGCGGGACTGCTCGACAGGATTCCTCCGGAAGCGTTTCCCATAAGGCTGCTCATGCCATCGTTGCCCTCGGCTTCCTGCGTCATGCCGGCACCGTAAAGAGATGAAAGCAGCTCCATTACGTCGGATTTGACGATTTTTCCGTCCGTGTCCTTTGTGTAAATGTCAAAATCAAGGTCATAGGTATACTGAAGCGCCGAAACGCAGTCGTCAAACGCCTCGTTTTCCTCAAGGTGCTTTTTGAAGCTCTTTAAATTGTTTTTGCCGGTCTCTATCGAATTTAATTTATTGACAAGATCGTACATGACGGCGCTTGCGTAGATTCTGTCCGGCTCTCTGTCCTCGTCCGACGTGCCGCTTCCCGCCTCGGCCATTGCGGTGACAAGCTCGGTCATGTCAACCGTTTCCTTCTGAATCGTGACCGGGTAGCTTGAAAGTGTGTCCTCCTGAACGCGGTTTATGTAGTTCTGAACACCCGATGAAACCGACAGTATCAATGCGATTCCGATAATTCCGATAGAACCTGCAAAGCTGGTGAGAAAAGTTCTCGTTTTCTTTGTCATCAGGTTGTTTAGGGAGAGCGAGAGCGCCGTAAAGAAGGACATTGAGGTCTTTTTCGGCTTCAGACGTTTCTTTTTCTGCTCTTTTATGCCGAGCACGGGCGTTTCCTTTGCGTGATAAGGATTTGTGTCTTCCGTTATCTGACCGTCGAGCAGTCTGACGGTTCTTGTGGCGTATTTTTCGGCAAGCTCCGGGTTATGCGTGACCATTATGATGAGCTTGTCCTTTGAAATCTCGCGCAGTATCTCCATAATCTGGACGCTTGTGGCGCTGTCCAGCGCTCCGGTCGGCTCGTCGGCAAGCAAAATTTCCGGGTTGTTTACAAGCGCGCGGGCAATCGCAACGCGCTGCATCTGTCCGCCGGACATCTGATTCGGCTTTTTGGCAAGCTGGTCGCCGAGCCCCACTTTTTCAAGCGCCTCGACCGCTCTTTTGCGCCTTTCCTGCCTTGAAACGCCCGAGAGAGTGAGCGCCAGCTCGACGTTTGAGAGCACGGTTTGGTGCGGGATAAGGTTGTAGCTCTGGAACACGAAGCCGATAGAGTGATTGCGATAGCTGTCCCAGTCGCTGTCGTTAAATTCTTTTGTCGAGCGTCCGCCGATTACAAGGTCTCCGCTCGTATATCCGTCAAGCCCGCCGATGATGTTCAGAAGGGTGGTTTTTCCGCATCCGGAGGGACCGAGAACGGCAACAAATTCGCTTTTGCGGAATTCGATGTTTATTCCGCGAAGCGCCCTTACTTTTGTGTCGCCCGCCGGGTACTCCTTTACGATTTCTTTTAGTGCAAGCATTTCCTTTTCCTCACAAAATCTTTAATGATTTATCATTTTATCCCGCCATAATAAACGCTAAATCAACATATCGTAAATTTTTTGAAAATACAAATAGAAAAATCGTCATGCTTTCCGCGCGGTATTTTGAAGAAAGGACACGTAAGTTTTTTTGCTTTTTGCATTTGAATACCAAAAATTCTGCAAAATCACTTGACACATTGCTTTTATTCGGGTAAAATAAAAAGGGTATATTGTTATATACTCTGTGTTTTTTGAAAACCAAATAAAATTCAAGGAGGTGCAGTATGAAAGAATTTTTGATCCCCGCTGTCTGTGCGGTGGTCTTCCTCCTTGTGGGAATCCTTATCGGAAATCTGCTTCGCAAAAAGATAGCCGAAGCAAAGATCGGCTCTGCCGAGGCTGAGGCAAAACGTATTGTCGAGGATGGCAAAAGAGATGCCGAGGACATTCGCAAAGAAGCGGAATCCCGTAAAAAGGAGGCTTTGATTGAAGCAAAAGAAGAAATCCTTCAGAGCAGAAACGAAGCCGACAGAGAAATCAAGGAAAGACGCAAGGAAGTCGCGGGCATGGAGCGGCGTCTTACTCAAAAGGAAGAAAATCTCGACAAAAAGATGGAATCCCTTGAGAAAAAGAACGAGCAGCTCGACCGCAAGATACGGGAAAATGAAGCCGAACGTGAAAAAATCGGCATTCTTCTCACAAAAGAGCAGCAAAGACTTGAAGAAATCTCCGGCTACTCGGTAGAGCAGGCAAAAACCGAGCTCATCGAAAGAGTCGAGGCTGAAATCAAGGACGAACTCGCCAAAAAGATGATCGAACTTGAAGACCAGTTCAAGGAAGAAGCCGACACCAAAGCACGCAACATTATTTCTCTCGCTATTCAGCGTTGCGCCGCAGACCATGTAACGGAAGCCACAATTTCCGTCGTCGCTCTGCCGAACGAGGAAATGAAGGGACGCATCATCGGACGCGAGGGAAGAAACATCCAGAAACTCGAAACGCTCACCGGAGTTGAGCTTATCATCGACGACACGCCGGAAGCCATTACTCTTTCGGGCTTTGACCCTGTAAGACGTGAGGTTGCAAGACTGTCGCTTGAAAAACTCATTTCGGACGGACGTATCCATCCCGCAAGAATCGAGGAAACCGTTGAAAAAGCTCAGAAGGAAGTTGAGCTTTCGATAAAAAAGGCCGGCGAGAACGCTGTGCTTGACGTCGGAGTTCACGGTATCAATCCTGAGCTTGTCCGCCTGCTCGGTCGTCTTAGGTACAGAACCAGCTACGGACAGAACGTTCTCCAACATTCAATTGAAGTCGCTTTCCTCTCAGGCATTATCGCCGACGAGCTCGGTGTCGACAGTACCCTTGCCAAGCGTGCAGGTCTTCTGCATGATATAGGTAAGGCGTTCCCGCACGACGTCGAAGGCTCTCACGTACAGATAGGCGTTGAAGCCGCACGTAAGTACAAGGAAAGCAAAGAAGTTATCCACGCGATTGAGGCTCACCACAATGACGTCGAGCCGCAGACCATTATAGCCGTTATCGTTCAGGCAGCCGACGCAATTTCGGCAGCAAGACCGGGCGCACGCCGCGAAGATCTTGAGAATTATATCAAGCGTCTGCAAAAGCTTGAAGAGATTGCAACAGGTTTTGAGGGCGTCGATAAGGCTTACGCTATCCAAGCGGGCAGAGAGATCCGCGTTATGGTCAAACCCGAGGAGGTCAATGACGAGGGCATGAAGGTCATCGCCCACGATATTGCCGCCAAAATCAAGAACGAGGTCAAATATCCGGGTCAAATTAAAATCAACCTCATACGCGAAAGCCGCGCGGTTGATTACGCTAAGTAAAAAATCTTTAATTCTTTATTTATATATATTTACATAAAACCGATTGGGTAATAATAAGCGGCAACGCCGCTGTGTTGATATATAAAATAAAAAAGCGCGTATAAAGCATACGCAAAAAACGAAAGTGAAGTGGCTTGTTGCTCTGCTCCTGTCAGGGGCAGAAAAAGCACTTTGTGTTTCGTAAAAAAAGAAAAGGGAGAAGCATTGCTTCTCCCTTTTCTTTTGCCTCAGTCTGCTCATAGATATAATGACATAGTTAAAAATTTTCGCCCGCATTTTTTAAAAGGCGGCGCCAGCCGAGGCGCGTAGCCTCGGTCGCCCTCCGCCGAGGGCGAAACCTCCGCTCACGCCCGACCGCCCATGCTTGCCAACCCGCGCCGAGAGCGAAATCCCCTCACGGCGTTTTCTTTTTGCTTAGCTTTTTCTTTGCGCCTGCATCGGCAAAGAAAAAGCGGCGTTGGGCTTTTCGTGATTTTATGTCTGTTTGCCTTTTCTAAGGCTTTTCCGGTACCTTTTTCACTGCTACACCCACCAAAAAACGCGAAAAAACCCGAAATTATTCATATACATATTGACACCGCTAAAAAACGGTGCTATACTAAAACATGGTTTTGCAACAGCGTTTTAAAACGCTGAATTTAAACAGGAAAGGATGAACAAAATGCCCCCGAAGCCCAAATTTTCAAGGGAAGAAATTGCCGCCGCGGCGCTTGGCATTGTAAAAGAAAAAGGAGTGGCGGCGCTGACGGCGAGAGAGCTGGGACGAAGGCTCGGATCATCGTCAAGACCGATTTTTACCGCCTTTAAGAATATGGATGAGGTGAAATGGGCGGCGCGTGAGCTTGCACTCAAGGAATTTGAGGGGTTTGCCGGCAATTTCAGGGAATACACGCCGGCTTTCAAGCAGATCGGCATGCTGATGGTTTCATATTCCATAAGTGAGCCTGAGATTTTTAAGCTCCTTTTTATGCAGGAGCATAAGGAAGGACATGACTTTAATAATACCATATCGGACCTCGGCGAAATGGCGACAACAAGCATAGAACTGATACAGCACGATTATGATATGTCGGCGGACGAAGCGAAAACCCTTTTTGAGCAAATGTGGGTGCATACTTTCGGCATGGGTGCGCTTTGCGCGATGAAGGTCTGCGATTTCACGGAGGACGAGGTTTCAGAGATGTTAGGTCAGGTTTTCGCGGGCATGGTTATGATGATAAAACAAGGCAAGCTGAAATATACAGTAGGCAAACCCATAAGACTGACGGACGGTATTTTCTACGGAAAGTCGGTTTCCGATTTGCCGTATATAAAAGACTGAATTTTCTGCCGCGGGGCTGTATTTTATCATTAAAAAAGCCGTAAAGGACGCTCTTAAAGAATATAATATGAGCGAAAAAATATATAAGACGATAAAGGAGTTTAACTATTATGAAAAGAACAAGCAAAATTTTATGGGGCATTATCCTGATTGCTCTCGGTGTTATTTTGGTTCTGAATGCATTCAACATAACAAATATCAAACTGTTTTTCGACGGCTGGTGGACCTTGTTTATCATCGTTCCCTGCGCCGTGGGACTTTTCACGGATCGCGATAAAACGGGCAATATCATTGGTATATGTATTGGCGTGTTCCTGCTTTTGTACTGTCAGGACGTTATCAGATTTGACCTCTTGTGGAAACTGCTGCTGCCCGGCATCATTATTGCCATCGGCTTAAAGATGATTTTCGGCGATATGTTTGACAAAAAAAAGACCGAAGCGATAAGTAAAATCAGAGAAAGCGGCGAGGAACTTAAACAGGGAACGGCGGTATTTTCCTCTGCAAATATGAATTTTGACGGTGAAGTGTTTCACGGTGCAGACCTTAACGCCGAATTCGGCGGAGTAAAGTGTGACCTGCGCGGCGCTGTCATCGAAGAGGACTCATTCATAAAGGCGACTGCCATCTTCGGCGGGATTGATATTTACCTGCCCGATAACGTAAATGTAAAGGTTACGTCCAATTCCATTTTCGGCGGAGTTTCAAATAAAAGAGCAAACAGTGGCGCGGTCAATGCCCCGACTGTTTACATAAATGCAACCTGTATGTTCGGAGGGGTTGATATAAAATGACAAGCGCACAGAAAGTTATAAAATACTGCGCTTTGGCTTTTGCCGTTTTTCTCAGCGTCAGTATCATAGGAGGGATAATAAGCATGTTTGTTTGTCTTACGAGCATTTTCGGCGGCGACGCTACGGGAGAGATGCAAAGCTATGCTGTAAACGAAAAAATCGAAAATCTTGACATTGACATCAGCGCAGCAACACTTGAAATAAAAAAAGGCAAAGATTTTTCGGTGGAGAGCAATCATAATTATCTTAAGGTCAAAGAAAAGGACGATACGCTTGTCATTTCCGACGAAAAGCCGTTCTGGGTATTTAATGTAAGCGGGGTAAAAGTCATATTGACCGTTCCTTACGATAAGGTTTTTGACAAAGCCTCTGTTTCTGCGGGCGCAGGAAAGGTGAGCATTGAATCGCTCTCGGCAAATACGCTTGACCTTGATTTCGGAGCGGGCGAGGTGGATATAGAGAACCTTGTCGGAGCCTCAAAGGCTGAGATTAACGGCGGGACGGGAAAGCTGACTGTGCGGGGTGGCGCTCTTTGTGACCTTGACCTTGACATGGGAGTGGGCGCGCTGTATCTGACAAGCCGGCTTACAGGCAAATGTGAGCTTGATTACGGCGTCGGAGAGACTAATCTTGTGCTGCTCGGCACAAGCGAGGACTATCAGATAGATTTTAATAAGGGGCTCGGTAGTGCTACGCTCGAAGGAAAAGAAATGTCGGACGGGGGCGTGTACGGCACGGGTGACAGCAAAATTTATATTGACGGCGGCGTAGGCAGTGTGAGGATTTCTTTCAAGGACTATGAGTGACGGGGAGAAATATTATGAATAAATCGCTTAAAACCATTCAGACGCTGTCCAAAATCGGAAGGGTTTTGTCGGAAATCATATTTATCTGCTCCTTAGTAAGCGCAGGTCTTTGCCTTGCGGGCATGACAGCCCTTGCGCTTGGAGCTGAGGACGCCATTCGGATAGGAGGCGTGACAGTTCACAGCATTATTGCAAACGAGATAAACATGACGACGGATCAAATGCTTTCCGCGATTGTAATTAGCCTTATATTTTCCGCAGGCGAAGCTGTGCTTTCAAAATTTGCGGAGGTATATTTTAAGCATGAGCTGGCGGCGCAAACGCCTTTTACCTTTGATGGCGCAAAAGAGATGCTGCGCCTCGGAATCCTTGCCGTTGCCATTCCTATCGGAACACAGTTCATAGCGGCTGTTGTAAACGGAATCCTTTCGGAGATTTTGTCCGGCACGTGGAATACCGATGTGCGAAGCGGAGATTCCGTGGCACTCGGAATCATGTTTATGGTCTCATCGGTGATATTCAAATACGGAGCGGAGCTTAAAGGAGAAAAAGAAAATGCTTAAAATAAACAATCTGACCAAAACTTACGGCGAAAAAAAGGCAGTTGACAACTTGAGCCTGCACATTTGCCCGGGTGAAATTTACGGCTTCATCGGTCATAACGGAGCGGGAAAGACCACCACAATAAAGGCGGCATGCGGCATTTTGCAGTTTGACGAGGGCGAAATTTATGTTGACGGAATTTCCGTAAAGGAAAATCCGCTTGCCTGCAAGAAAAAGATTGCCTATATTCCCGACAACCCCGACCTTTATGAGTTCATGACGGGAATCCAGTTTCTGAACTTTGTTGCCGACATTTTCGGGGTAACAGCGTCCGACAGGCAGGAGCGAATCAGAAAAAACGCAGATGCGTTTGAGATAACGGGAGACCTTGCACAGCCGATTTCAGCATATTCCCACGGTATGAAGCAAAAGCTTGCCGTTATCTCGGCGCTTATACATGAGCCGAAGCTCATCATTATGGACGAACCCTTTGTGGGACTTGACCCAAAGGCTTCTCACCTTTTAAAAGAAAAAATGCGTGAAATGTGCGATAAAGGCGCGGCGATTTTCTTCTCTACACATGTGCTTGAGGTCGCCGAGAAGCTCTGCGACAAAATCGCCATCATAAAAGGCGGCAGACTGATAAAAAGCGGCACGATGGAGGAGGTCAAGGGCGACACTTCTCTTGAGAACGTGTTCCTTGAACTGGAGGAAGAAAAATGACAAAGGCGCTTTTAAAGAAACAGCTGCTTGAGGTTTTTTCGTGGCTTTACATTGACCGAAAATCCGGCAAAAATCGGAGCAAAAACGGAATTATCGGCTATGCCGTCCTATATCTGATTGTTTTTGTGTTTTTGGGGTATATGTTCTGGAATGTGGCGTCCTCGCTCTGCGCTCCGCTTCTTGCGGCAGACTTCGGATGGCTTTATATGGCGCTCATGAGTCTTATCGGCATTGCGCTCGGCGTTTTCGGCAGCGTTTTTAATACATTTTCCTCTCTGTATCAGGCGAAAGACAACGACCTGTTGCTCTCGATGCCGATACCCGCCTCAAAAATTCTGCTTATTCGCCTCCTTGGCGTCTATGCGACCGGGCTTTTGTACGAGCTCGTTGTTATGCTGCCGACGATTATCGTATTTTTCATAAACGCAAGGCTGAGTATCGCTGCGTATGTTTTTACAGTGCTTACGCCTTTTGTTTTGTCGGTATTTGTGCTGACGCTCTCCTGCGTGTTGGGTTTTGTCGTCGCTCTCATAAGCTCAAGGCTGAAAAACAAGAACATAATCACCGTGGTCATCTCCCTTGCCTTTATTGCGGGATATTACTATGTGTACTCAAAGGCATATGCGATTTTGCAGTCGATTCTTGCCGACCCCATGGCACTGGGAAGCAAAGTGAAAACCATACTTTACCCGTTTTACCATATGGGGAAAGGGTGTGAGGGAAGCGCTCTTTCAATGCTGATTTTTGCCGGCATAATAGCGGCGCTCTTTGCCGTGGTTTATCTTGTTTTGTCGCGCAGCTTCATAAGAATCACCACCTCAAACAGAGGCAGTGCAAAGGCAAAATACAGAGAAAGGCAGGCAAAAGCGGGAAGCGTAAAATCCGCTCTTCTGAAAAAGGAACTGCGCAGATTTTTGGCAAGTCCCACATATATGCTCAACTGTGGTCTCGGCATTATTATATCGCTTGTTGCCGCCGTCGCTTTACTCATTAAAGGAAGCTATGTTTCCGAGGTGATTTACGCGGGCCTTGGCATGCCGCGGGACCTTGCGGCGCTTTTGGCCGCTGCCGCCGTTTGCATGATGGCTTCCATGAACGACATTTCAGCCCCAAGCGTATCTCTTGAGGGCAAAAATCTGTGGCTCTTGCATTCAATGCCCGTCAAAGCCGCAGATGCGCTGAATGCAAAGCTCAGACTGCATCTGTATCTGTCGGCAGTCCCTGTCCTTGCTTTGACTGCCGCCGTTTTGTGGGTGATTCGCCCGTCTGTTTATTTCGCGTTCCTTCTGCCGATAACGGTTGTCGGTTTTGTCATTATGATGGCGCTTGCGGGGCTTTTCCTTAATCTTAAATTCCCGAACCTTAACTGGACAAGCGAAACCGTTCCGGTAAAACAGAGTATGAGCGTAAGTCTTACTCTTTTCGGCGGCTGGGTAGTTGTGCTTGCGCTCGGCGGCATTTACCTTGCGCTTGCAAGATATATCAAGCCTGTGTTATATCTGACGATTGTTGCGGTTTTGTTTTTTGCATTGTCCGCTCTACTTTTCCATTGGATAAAAACAAAGGGCACGAGGATTTTTGACGGGCTTTGAATTTTTGCGTTACAGCCTGTCAAACCGAAAATCGGCGTCAAATCTTACAAAAAAACAGGAGGCAGTCAAAAATGACTTCAATATGCGGAGCTGATTGTGAAAAATGTACTCTTAACGGCTCATGCGGCGGCTGTGTAAAAACAAACGGGCGTCCATTCGGAGGAGAATGTGTGGTTGCGGGCTGCTTTATGAAACGCGGCTGCGATTTCTGCCGTGAAAGTAAAAGCGACGTCTGTCGGCTGAGAAAAAATTTAATAGATGAGCTAAACGCTCTCGGCATTGAGGACATGGAAAAAATTTCAGAGCTTAACTGCCTGAAAGGCTCGTTTGTCAATCTTGAATATACTCTCCCCGGCGGGCAGACCGTGAAATTCTGGGACGATAACAGCATATACCTTGGCACTCAGGTCAGAAAAACAGGAGGAAGCGGATACTACGGCATCGCCGCCGACAATGACTGTATTCTTGTCTGCGAATACGGCGAGAACGGCTCGGACGCTGAAATTGTCCTTTTTAAGAAACGAAAAAAGGAAGCGGAAGGGAAAATATGAATAGACATGCAGAATAAGGCAAGTATAACAGCGCTTATGTCTGCCTTCGGCAGAGCATACCATGCGGAAAATGCAAAAGAGCCGATTTTTAACGATACAAAGGCAAAAGAGCTGATGATGCCCGAAGAATATGAGAGCATCGGAAAATACATACTCGGAGGCATAGACTTTTTTGCCCCGGAAAGGAAGGGAACATTTGCGGACGATGCGGAGGTGCTCAGGTACCTTGTGAATACGCAAATCGCTCCCACTCCCGTTGCCCGCGCAAGGTACTGTGAGGAAAGCCTTTTGACCGCTATGCGCACCGGAACCGAGCAGTATGTGATTTTGGGCGCAGGTCTTGACACCTTTGCCTTCCGTATGCCGGAATTCACGAAAAAATATAAGGTATACGAGGTGGATCACCCCCTGACTCAGCAGGACAAAAAGGAAAGAATCAGGCGCGCCGGGTGGGAGCTTCCCGAAAAGCTCTGCTTTGTCCCCTGCGATTTTACAACCGACAGTTTATATGAAAAACTGACCGAGCACGGCTTTGACAGTTCAAAAAAGACCTTCTTTTCATGGCTCGGCGTCAGCATGTATCTTTGCAGAGAGGACATAGAAAAATTTTTGTCGGAAATCGCGTCCTTCGCCTGCGACGGCTCGACGCTTTTGTTTGATTATGCAAGCTGCGGGTTGTTCCTCTCCGATGTGAAGCGCGCGCAGAATATGATTGCCATGGCAAAAGCGGGCGGCGAGGAGCTGAAGTCGGGTTTTAACATGCTCGCGCTTGAGCTGATGCTCTCAGAGCACGGTTTTCTCTGCTATGAGCATCTTTGCAGTGATGATATTCAGCGGAGATTTTTTGCGGGCAAAGCAGACGGTCTTACCGCGTTTGAGGATATAAACTATGTGCAGGCGGTGTTTAAAGAACAGGACAAATAAAGCCAGAAAATATCGGGAATTTAAACTAAGGACATGGTAAAATATCATAGCGGCAAGGAAAGGATGATACAATGGGCTGGATGGAGACTATCGGGGACGCAATTCAGTATATTGAGCAGCATATCACCGAAGAGATATCCGCCGATGAAATCGCAAGGCAGGTGAATGTATCTCCCTTTTATTTTCAAAAGGGGTTTGCCATGCTTTGTGGGTTCACTCTCGGCGAATATATCCGTAACCGCAGGCTTGCTCTTGCGGGAAACGAGATTGCCACAGGCGAGGAAAAGGTGATTGACATTGCCCTCAAATACGGCTACGACTCTCCCGACAGCTTTACCAAGGCCTTCACGCGCTTTCACGGCGTTACGCCCGCAAAGGCACGCCGCGACAGCGTTATGCTGAAATCCTTTGCTCCGCTGAAAATCAGTTTCTTACTTGAAGGAGGATATCTTATGGATTACAAAATCGAGAAAAAAGAAGCGTTTACCGTTATTGCAAGCGCAAAGACATTTCCTTATGAGGGTGCAAAAGAGCTTGTGCCGCGCTTTTGGCAGGAGCATTTCAAAAACGGCGGCGCAAAGACTGTCATGGGTATGTTCGGCATCAATATCGACGAGGAAATGGGCGGAAATACCTTTGAGTATCTTATTGCCGACCTTTGTGCGCCGGAGCGCGAAGTGCCAAATGGCTATGTCAAAAGAACCGTTCCGTCTTTCACCTGGGCGGTATTTCCCTGCCGCGGACCTATGCCGGTCGCTTTGCAGGACGTAAACACCAAGATATATACCGAATGGCTGCCTGCACTTAAGGACTACGAATTTGCCGCAGGCTACTGCGTGGAGATGTATTCCGATCCCTCGAAATACAAAAAAGGCACGTTTGACGAGGACTACTACTCTGAAATCTGGATTCCGGTAAAGCAAAAATAACAAACAGCAAAAATAGTCGAGTTAAATTCCTTTCGGTTTGATAAAATAAATGTGACGAAAGGGGTAAAAAGTGTATGAAGGAACAGATTTTGGCAGTACAGGCGATGCAGGATTACATCGAGAGCCACCTTGACGGGGAAATTACGCTTAGCGATTTGTCCCGTGTGTCGTTTTTCTCTCCCTGGCATTCATACCGTTTGTTCCGTGAGTATACGGGGCTTTCGGTTTCCGACTATATACGCAGACTGCGCCTTGCAAAGTCGGCGCTGAAGCTGAAAAACGGCAGGGAAAAGGTGACGGATGTGGCGTTTGAGCTTGGATTCGGAAGCGTTGACGGATATGCGAGAGCATTTCGGCGCGAGTTCGGCAAAAATCCGAGCGAATATGCAAGAGAGCCTGTTCCGATTACGCTTTTCATACCCTACGGCGTCAAATTCAGAGAACTGCGAAAGGAAACAAAATCAGTGGAAAATCTTCAAAGCGTATTTATTCAGTGTGTAAAGAAGCCGAAGCGCAAGGTTATTATCAAGCGCGGCGTCAAAGCCGAGGAGTATTTTGAATACTGCTCCGAGGTCGGCTGCGATGTGTGGGGACTGCTTGCGAGCATGGACTCTCTTTGCGGAGAGCCGGTATGCCTGTGGCTGCCGGAGCGGTACAAAAAGCCGAACACTTCTACTTATGTGCAGGGTGTTGAGGTGCCCGTCAATTATGACGGAATCATTCCCGAAGGCTTTGATGAGGTTACCTTGCCCGAAGCCGAATACCTTATGTTCCAGGGCGAGCCTTTTGAGGAAGAAAACTATCAGGAAGCGATTGAGGCTCTGCAAAAGGCAATGGCAAAATACGATCCGTCTGTTATCGGATACGAATGGGATAATGAAAATCCCCAAATTCAGCTTGAGCCTATCGGCGCGCGCGGTTACATTGAACTGAAAGCAGTTAAAAGAAAATAAGAAAAGGAAGCCGCCGGAGAGCATATGCTCTCCGGCGGCATAGACTTTTCACAGCCTGAAGGTTTTCCCCCGCTTTTTTAAAAGGCGACGCCTGACGGGGCGCGTAGCCCCCGCTTGACCGCCCACCGCAGTGGGCGAAACCCTCTTTCAGCGTTTTCTTTTTTTCTTTTTTGCGGAAAATCCGAAAGCTCCGAGCTTTCTGCCGAGCGCAAAATATTCTCCGTGCGCATAAGCGGCAAGCTCGGCGCGGTCAAGGCAAATTCTGCCCTTCTCGTCAATTATCTCTTCGCTTACGCTAACCGAAACAATGTCGGCGATAAACATGTCATGCGTACCGAGCGGCACAATGTCCGTCACTCGGCACTCTATCGAAAGCGGGCTTTCCGCAATGAGCGGTGCGCGGAGGATCTGCGCCCTTTCCGGCGTCAGACGGCATTTTTCAAACTTGTTTACCCTTTCTCCCGTATATATTCCGCAGTAATCGGCGGCGCGCACGAGCGAAGCGGTTGTGAGATTTAGCACAAATTCCTTGTTTTTCTTTATTATCCCGTAAGAATAACGGCTCGGACGCACCGAAATGTATGTTTTCGGCGGCTGTGTGTTTAAAATTCCCGTCCATGCGACGGTCATGATGTTCATGTCTCCGTCCTCTTCGGAGCCGCAGCTCACAAGCACGGGCGGAAGCGGTGCGAGAAGCGCACCTCCTTTAAAATTAACCTTTGCCATAAAAATACCTGTTATGCTCTTTCGCCATCGGTGTCTTTCATTATTTCAAGCACGATATCCGTGCACTTTTCCATATGCTCGACGACGGCAAATTCAAAGCGCGAGTGATATGTGTTCCCTCCGGTACAGAGATTAGGACACGGAAGCCCGTCAAACGACAGCCTTGCGCCGTCCGTGCCGCCGCGAATCGGTGAATAGAACGGCTCAACGCCGCATGCACGCATTGCCCTCTCCGCTTTTGCCGTCACTTCCGGGTGCTTTTCGATTATCTCTTTCATATTGTAATATGAATCGGAAATTTCACATTCTGCGGTTTCGGAGCCGTATCTGCGGTTTATCTCTTTTGCCGCGCCAAGCATTTTTTGCTTTCTTTCTTCAAATTTTGCCCTGTCGTGGTCGCGGATAATATAGTGAAGCTCCGCATGCTCTGTTCCGCCCGAAATCGAGGTGAGGTGAAAAAAGCCCTCTCTGTCCTTTGTCTTCGCGGGAATTTCGTCTGCCGGAAGGAGCGACGCAAATTCCGCGGCGATAA
>JBJFAQ010000195.1:0-3137 GCA_051887995.1 Eubacteriales bacterium | reverse complement strand
TTTCGCTTCCCCGCTGTTTGCAAGTTCGCTTCTCATTATAAAGTCAGCCTCGCGCAGAATATCCGCCTTTTCCTTTGTTATATCGCCTATAATGCGAATGGCAAGCCCCGGTCCGGGGAACGGCTGACGGGTAACAAGTGCTTCCGGCAGTCCAAGCTCACGTCCGAGCGCTCTCACCTCGTCCTTGAAAAGGAGACTGAGCGGCTCTATAACGCTCTTGAAACGCGCAACCACTTCGGGAGGAAGCAGCCTGTTATGATGACTTTTTATAACATCGGCAAGTCCGAAACCTGACTCTATTACGTCGGGATATATCGTTCCCTGTGCAAGAAAGTCACGGTTTGTAATGCCGAAACGCTCTGCTTCGTCGCGGAATACGTATCCGAATTCCGCTCCTATAATACGCCTTTTATCCTGCGGGTCTGTAACGCCTGCAAGCTTGCCAAGAAATCTGTCTTCCGCATTAACACGGACAAAGTTTACATTTCGTCCTGCGAAAGCCGCCTCGATTTCATCGCCCTCATTTTTCCTCATAAGCCCATGGTCGACGAAAACGCAGGTAAGCCTGTCGCCAATCGCACGCCCGAGCAGCGCCGCAAGAACGGAGGAATCAACGCCGCCGGAGAGGGCAAGAAGAACCCTGCCCTCCCCGATTTCTTCTCTCAGCGACTCGACCGTTCTCTTACAGAAATCGCCCATTGACCAGTCGCCCTTTGCGTGGCAGACATCAAACAGGAAATTTCTGATCATCTGAGAGCCGTATTCAGTGTGATTTACCTCCGGATGAAACTGTACGCCGAAGAATCCACGCGCTTCATCTGCAATGGCGACGCTGGGACACGAGGCGCTGTGTGCGGCAAGAGAAAATGACTTCGGAAGCTCCGATATATAGTCTCCGTGGCTCATCCACGTGACGCTTGAATCAGGAAGTCCGCGGAAAAGTCCGCATTCGGTATCAAAGAATGTTTCTGTTTTTCCGTATTCCCGTGCGGAGTCATCCGCTGCGGGAGATACCTTTCCCCCAAGCGCCTGTGCCATGAACTGACATCCATAGCAAATGCCGAGAATCGGCACGCCGAGAGTAAATACTCCGGCATCGGCTTTCGGGGACGACTCCTCGTATACGCTGTTTGGACCTCCTGTGAATATAATGCCTATGGGATTCTGCTTTTTTATCTCCGAAAGCGGAGTTGTGTAAGGCTCCACCTCGCAGTAAACATTACATTCACGTACTCTTCTTGCGATCAGCTGATTATACTGACCTCCGAAATCAAGAATTATTACTTTCTCCTGCCGCTCCATTTATATTCCCCGCTTAATCTTTATTCAACGTCTTGAAGTGCGTCGTAGCCTTCTTCTCCGGTTCTGACTTTCACTACGTTTTCAACGTTGTAAACAAAAATCTTTCCGTCTCCGATATGACCGGTATAAAGTACCTTCTTTGCAGTCTCGATAACCTGAGAAACAGGTACTTTGCTTACCACAATGTCAACCTGTACCTTCGGGAGAAGGGTTGCCTCAACAGGAACGCCGCGGTAAAATTCCGCACGTCCCTTCTGAACGCCGCAGCCCATAACGTGAGATACCGTCATTCCGGTGATGCCAATCGACATCATTGCGTTCTTAAGTGCATCAAGGCGTGCTTCCTTGCACACAATTTCGATTTTTGTCATCTTAACTCCGTTTGCGGGAGCGTCAAACACAGGCATTGCCTTAACTTCTACTGCTTCTGCTGCCGGAACATCGCCCGAAACAGCTACAACCTCATCTTCAGCTATGGTCTGAGGAGCAAGATTGAAGCCGGCATATGCAGTAGGAAGTCCGTGCTCGGTGGGATCAAGTCCCTCGATTTCTTCTTCACGGGATACGCGAAGACCCATCGTCTTCTTTATAATAGCAAATACAATTGCCATGCAAACCGCTGTCCATGCAACAATGGCGACAATTCCAAGCACCTGGACTCCTAAAACCTTAAAGCCTTCGCCAACATCTGTGCCGTGAACAAGTGCATAGATAGGACCGTCAACTCCGCCGGGAGCGGTATTTGTTGCAAAAAGTCCTGCGGCAAGTGTTCCCCAGATACCGTTTGCGCAGTGAACGCCGACAGCACCGACAGGGTCGTCGATATGAAGCTTAAGGTCGAGAACTTCAACCACAACAACTACAAGAATACCGGAAACAATACCTATGATGCAAGAGCCAAGCGCGTCAACTGCGGAACAGCCTGCGGTAATTCCGACAAGTCCTGCAAGGCTTGCATTAAGACACATGGAAACATCGGGTTTGCCGTTCTTTATCCATGTATAAAGAAGGGTTGTAACCGTTGCGACCGCAGGAGCTATTGTGGTCGTAAGGAAGATAGAAGCGAGCTGCTCACCGCTTGTAGCGGCAGCGCCGTTAAATCCGTACCAGCCGAACCAAAGAATGAATACTCCGAGTGCTCCGAGCGGTATGGAATGACCGAGAATTGCATGTACTTTTGTCTTTCCGGTCGATGCGTCCTTTGTATACTTGCCGATACGGGGACCAAGCATGATAGCGCCTATGAGAGCTGCGATACCGCCGACTGTGTGAATTGCGGCAGAACCTGCAAAATCAATAAATCCGAGCTTGAACAGCCAACCTTCCGGGTTCCATACCCATCCTGCCTCAACAGGATAGACTATAAGTGAAATTACTGCGGAATAAACGCAGTATGCGCTGAATTTTGTACGTTCTGCCATCGCGCCGGAAACAATGGTTGCCGCCGTTGCGCAGAACACAAGGTTAAATACAAAACTCGATGCATTTGTCTCAATAAAGCCTGCAAAATCAGTGAAAATCTGAAGATTAGGAACTCCGATGAAGCCGAAAAGGTAATTTTCGGACATCATAATCGAGAAACCGAGCAGAATAAATACAACTGTGCCGATACAGAAATCCATCAAGTTCTTCATGATGATGTTTCCTGCGTTCTTTGCTCTTGTAAATCCCGTCTCAACCATTGCAAAGCCGCACTGCATAAAGAATACCAGCGCCGCGCCTATCAGAAACCATATACCGAATACTTCGTCGTTTATAGTAGATAAGATTGCTTCAAAATCCATAAGATCATCTTCTTTCGTATTTTATTTTACCTTACGCCGAACAGCAGTTCG
>JBJFAQ010000194.1:0-3147 GCA_051887995.1 Eubacteriales bacterium | reverse complement strand
ACATACTCGGAATAAAAAAGCAATAGATTTTGCAAAAAAACTTTTCTCTTTTAAGAAAACGACACTTTTCGCTTGACATATACGCATTTGCGTGATAAAATATTAAAAAAAGCAAGGAGGAAAACGATATGCTGAAAACAATATGCGGAAAAACCTATGATACTGAGAATGCCGAACTTGTCAAGAGAAAATCGGTAGGAATTTTCGGCGATCCTGCGGGCTATGAGGAAGTGCTTTATAAAACCGAGGCAGGTCTTTACTTCCTTTACGTAAACGGCGGAGAAGAATCGGTTTATCCCAAAGAGGATATTAAGAGAATGTCAAAGGCAAATGCCGAAAAGTGGCTTGCAGAGTGATCCTGAAGATCCGACCGCCGTGCAGGCGGTCGGATTTTTTTATGTTTTTTAGGCGAGAAATGCCCTTTTCCTCATGATTTTTACGGGAGGTGACCGATATGACAGAAGAGAGATATGACGAGCTTCTTAATTTGCTTGACAGCAAGGACTATGCTTCTTTTATGCGGAAAATTGACGATGTAAACCCGATTGACGCGGCGGATTTTCTGACGTCACTTCCCGAGGAACGTCAGCTTGCGGTTTTCCGCATGTTCAAAAAAGATACGGCGGCAGAAATTTTTGCCGAGCTTGATTCCGAGATTCAGGAGCGGATTGTTTCCACCGCGACCGACGCCGAGCTTGCCGTAATGCTTGATGAGCTTTATGTAGACGATGCGGTCGATATGCTTGAGGAGCTGCCTGCGGGCATGGTGAAGAAGATACTGAGAGCGGCAAAACCGGAAACACGGCAGCTTATCAATAAATTCCTGAGCTACCCGGAGGATTCCGCCGGAAGCATAATGACGGCGGAATTTATCGACCTTCGCGGATCGATGACGGTGAGCGAAGCGATTCTCCACATCAGAAATACCGGTGTTGACAAGGAAACCGTATACGCCGCTTACGTTACCGATAACTCACGTGTGCTGAAAGGTACAATAAAACTTGAGGATTTGATTTTTGCCGACGCCGGCGACAAAATATCCGATATCATGGATGAGGATTTTGTTTGTGCCGGAACGTATGACGACAAGGAAACCGTTGCTGCGCTCATCTCCAAATATGACATTTTGGCGCTTCCCGTTGTGGATAAGGAAATGCGCCTTGTCGGTATCGTTACCGTTGACGACGCGATGGACGTCATGGAGGACGAGGCGACGGAGGACATTGAAATGATGGCGGCTATCACTCCGACCGACAAGCCGTATCTTAAAACAAGCGTTTTTGAAACGTGGAAAAACCGTATTCCGTGGCTACTTTTGCTCATGGTTTCCGCAACTTTCACGGGACAGATTATAACAGGCTTTGAGGAGGCGCTCGGCGCGTTTCCGATGCTCATTTCGTTTATCCCCATGCTGATGGATACCGGCGGAAATTCGGGAGGACAGGCGTCAGTTACCATAATACGCGGTCTTGCGCTCGGTGAGATACGCATGCGAAACATTTTTGAAGTGCTCTGGAAGGAATTTCGGGTTGCCATTATGTGCGGCGTGGTGCTGGCAGTGTGCAACTTTATAAAAATACTGCTTGTCGATAACCTCCTGTTCGGAAACGGAATTGATGTCATATCGGCGCTTGTTGTGTGTCTGACGCTTGTTGTGACGGTTGTTGTTTCAAAGCTGGTGGGTTGCACGCTTCCGATTTTGGCAAAACGCATAGGCTTCGACCCCGCTGTTATGGCAAGTCCTTTCATCACCACCATTGTTGACGCAATATCACTTATTATTTATTTCAAATTTGCACAGCTTTTCCTGCATGTTTAACTTAAAAAAAGAAAATCCCTGAGACAAAGCAAAAAATGTATTGTCTCAGGGATTTTGCTTATGAAAAATCAAACACGGCTTTCCCGTTTTCGAGCTTCAGTGCGCTGTCAAAGCTCTTTCCGGTCTTTTTTGAAATAAAGCCTTCGATTTTCGCGGTTTTTCCCTCGGAAAGAAGGCGCTTTACATTCGATACGGAAATCGCGCGCGAACAAATTCGGCAGCTTACGCCAAAGTTGCAACCGTTTGTTTTGTATCCGCTGCACGAGTATTTATATTTGTACCGAACCACATCGCACCCGCAAAGCGGGCATTTTCCGACCACGTCTCCGAAATATCCGGTATCGGTATCTTTTTCGGGAGGCATTTCACGCTTCTCAAAGTAGGATTTTATCTTGTTTTCGGCAAGCTCAACGCTTTCTCTCAGGCTCATCTGACCGTGATATACTTTTTTCAGTGCTTTGCCGACCTCGGAGGTTTTATACTTGTCCATGCTTATGTTCATGTTCGCAAGCGATTCGATGAGAAATTCTCCGCCCGGAAGAATGTAGTAAACGTCCTTTTTCAGCTCAATGTATCCGCTTTTCCGCGCGTTGTCGATGATTCCCGTTCTCGTCGCTTCTGTGCCAAGCTCAAGTCCCTCGAAAATCGCCTTATAGTCCTCCGCGTCGTTAAGGGAAGTATCCTCCGCATCCTCTGCCGCTTTTACTTTCTTTTTGTCCTCTCTGAACGGATTTTTAAGATAGTTGTTGAGTGTTTCGACCGTGTAGTGCTTAGGAGGCGTGGTTTCCTTCTCGCAGGGGCGGAAGTTTATGTTTACCGTATCTCCTTCCGAGAGCTTCGGAAGAATTTTGTCCTTGCGGTCGCTGTCGTCGTACTTCATCCAGCCGCGTTCGAGTATCACCGTGCCTTTGAGCACAAAGCTCTCGATGTCTCCGACGTCAATTTTTATCTCGGTTTTCTCGGCAACACAGTCCTCGGCGCAGAAAACGGCGGCAAAGCGGCGGAAAACCGTGGAATAAACCTGCTTTTCGCGCTCGGAGAGGCGCTTTGAGTCGGGAATTTTATATGTTGGGGTGATGGCGGAGTGGGATTCTATTTTGGAATCGTCGAAAATGCTTTTGCCGTCCTTGAACTTGAGCGAATATCCGAGCTTTGCACAGCCGGAGATTATCTGTTTTATCTTGTCTTTTTCCGCCTCGGCAAGGTATTCGGAGTTTGTACGCGGATAGGTAAGATAACCTTCCTCGTACAGCTTCTGGACGGTTTCAAGGCTTTCCGTCATCGACATTTTGTATTTTTTGCTCAGCACATTCTGGAGCTTTGAGAGT
>JBJFAQ010000193.1:0-3154 GCA_051887995.1 Eubacteriales bacterium | reverse complement strand
CAGCTCTTATGACTTCCCGGGCGACGATATCCCGATCATTCGCGGTTCTGCCCGTGACGCGCTTGAATCCACAAGCACAGATATCAATGCTCCTGAGTATGCTTGCATCAAAGAGCTTATGGATGCTGTTGACTCTTACATTCCTACTCCTGAGAGAAAGGCAGACCTTCCTTTCCTTCTCCCTGTCGAGGACGTATTCTCCATTTCCGGCCGTGGTACAGTTGCTACCGGTCGTGTAGAGCGTGGCGTTGTAAGAATGAACGATGTAGTTGAAATCATCGGTCTTACAGAGGAAAGACGTCAGACAACCATCACAGGCGTTGAAATGTTCCACAAGCTCCTTGACGATGCAGAAGCAGGCGACAACGTTGGTCTTCTTCTCCGCGGTATCGCAAAGGACGAGATCGAGCGTGGTCAGGTTCTCTGCAAGCCCGGTTCTGTAAACCCCCACACAAAGTTCTCCGGTCACGTATACGTACTGACTGAAAAAGAGGGTGGCCGTTCCAAGCCCTTCTTCCCCGGATACAGACCCCAGTTCTATTTCAGAACAACCGACGTTACAGGTACAATCGGACTTCCTGAGGGAGTTGAAATGTGCCGTCCCGGCGATAACGTTGATATGAACGTTGAGCTTATCACTCCTATCGCTATTGAGGAAGGACTTCGTTTTGCTATCCGTGAGGGCGGCAGAACAGTAGGTTCCGGCGTCGTAAGCAAGATTCAGGGCTGATTTTTAAGTCATTGAATTAAAACCCATAAAAGGGCGCGCCGGGGCAGCATAGCTTCCCCGGCGCTTCCCGTTTTTGTCGTTCATTCTTTGAGGAAGGTGAAAATCCTTACCGGCGGTGACAGCCCGCAAACATAAAAAATGCCGAACAGGTGAAATTCCTGTGCCGACGGTGATCCCGCTTATATAAGCATATGCACTGCGGAAAGTCCGGATGGGAAAAGAAGAAAAGCGTATATATCCCCGGCGGGGTTGCCGGGTGCGTTTCTCTTGCTTTCCTTTTATTTTAAAGAAAGCAGGTATTTTTATTATGGAAAGATCCAAGAATTTAAAGTACATCGCAAAGGTCGGTGTGCTGTCGGCAATCGCATTCATTCTTATGTTTTTTGAAATTCCTCTTTGGTTTGCACCCCCGTTTTATAAGCTGGATTTCAGTGAAATTCCAATTTTGATAGGAAGCTTTGCTTTAGGTCCAATCTCGGGTGTCCTTATGGAACTTCTGAAAATACTTCTGCATCTCGTGTTCAAAGGAACATCGACTGCGTTTGTCGGTGAAATTGCAAATTTTGTGATCGGGTGCGCTTTTGTGCTTCCTGCTTCACTTATATACAAATATCATAAGACGTTCAAATCCGCGCTTCTCGGCATGCTCATAGGTACACTTACGCTTGCACTTGTCGGCGCGCTTATGAACTATTATCTGCTGATTCCGGCGTACTCATATTTCTATCATCTGCCGATTGATACCATTCTTGAGATGGGACACGCCGCAAATGCGTCTGTAAACGACCTTAAGCAGCTTATCATTTTTGCGGTTGTTCCGTTCAATTTACTTAAAGCGGTCGCATCGTCTGTTGTTACATTGCTTCTCTATAAGAGGGTTTCCGGAATTTTGCACATTTAAAATTAGGCGGAGGTCACATGATCGCAGCAATAGAAAACTTTCTGCTGAATACACTCGGAAAAGAACTATGTGTTTTTTTCTGCTCAATGATACCGATAATAGAACTCCGCGGCGCGATTCCGCTCGGGGCGTTATACGGACTTGGAATAACCGAGACGTTTTTGCTCAGTGTGCTTGGAAATATGCTTCCCGTGCCGTTTATTCTGCTTTTTATCCGCGCAGTGCTTGATTTTATGAAAAAAATCCGCGGTCTTTCCAAAATTGCACTTTGGGTAGAGGCAAAAGCAGATAAACACAAGTCAAAAATCGAAAAATACGCATATTTTGGGCTGTTTTTGTTTGTTGCGATACCGATTCCCGGAACCGGAGCATGGACCGGCTCGCTTATCGCCGCGCTTATGCACATGAAATTCGGAAAATCCTTTCTCTGGGTGTTTTTAGGAGTGCTTACCGCAGGTGTCATCATGTCTGTTATATCTTTCGGCATCGCCGGGGCAATAAACATGTTCAGATGAAAATAAGGGGTTACAGATGGATATTGATGAGCTTTATAAAATAAAGGATGAATCGGAGCAAGTTGAAAAACTTTACGAAATTTTCAATGAGGACAGCCGCCTGAATTCTTCAAAGGCCGCGCGGGTCGAGTTTTTAACTACTGCTTGGCTGATTGAAAGATATATAAAGCCCGGAGACAAAATTCTCGACATTGGAGCGGGTGCGGGCGAATACAGCCTTTATTTTGCGGAAAAAGGCTTCGAAGTCTGTTCCCTTGAACTTGCGCAGAATAACATAAACGCGTTCAGGAAAAAAATAAATCCGGCTCATTCAATAGAGCTTGTCAAAGGAAACGCTCTTGACCTCTCACGATATGCGGATAATTCTTTCGACATTGTACTGCTTTTCGGACCTCTTTATCATCTCCACAGTGAGAGCGACAGGCAGAAGTGCATAAGCGAAGCCAAGCGGGTGTGCAAAAATGACGGAACACTGTTCTTTGCTTTTATAAACAATGATATGGTGTGTATTACCGAGTTTTGCAACAATGAAAAATATTTCCTCGGCGACAGCTATTACCATGATACATTTAAGGTAAAAGATTTTCCGTTTGTGTTTTTTACCGTTTCCGAGTGCAGAGAGATGCTGCAAAAAGGCGGCATAGAGATTATATCCGAGGTTGCATCGGATGGCATGAGCGAGCTGCTTGAGGATAAAATAAACCGAATGGACGAGGAGAGCTACAAACAGTACCTCCGCTATCATTTCTACACTTGTGAAAAGCCCGAAATGATAGGGCACAGCAATCATCTGCTGTTTGCGGGAAAGAAAAAATAGGACTTTACATGTCCCGATGATTTGAAAGTGACAAGAGCCGCAGAGAAAAAGCGGAGTCTGCTTTGTTTTGGCAAATTTACTGCCATGGAAAAAGCCGCCTGAAAAGCATATGCTTTTCAGGCGGCTCGGCTTTTTTTATTTTTCAGTGAAGGTCAAAGCCAAAGAAGTTTTTGGCGTTGTTGTAGCAGATG
>JBJFAQ010000192.1:0-3157 GCA_051887995.1 Eubacteriales bacterium | reverse complement strand
TGTCCTTGAAGGGCTCGGAACTTCCGGAACTCCCGACTTTTCAAAACAGGTCATCGGAATGTTTACTTCCTGGAGAAATCTGCCTTTGAGCAAATTCCCGATTTTCTCCGACACGGATTCCTTTGAGGAGCTTACGGGCTTCAAAACGCCAAACGAATATTATGAGCATCTTTCGGACATTATTTCCGAGATTACCGTCATGAAATCTCAAGACAACAAGGTAATGAAAATCACCGACCGAGCTGCAATTCTCGAAATTCTCCGTTCGGTAAACAACCTGACATATCAGACCTGTTTCCTTGTCCCGTCAGAGCCGCTTTACTATGTAGGTATAACATACACCGATAACGGCAATTACGGCGAGGAGTACGACTACTCCTTTGACACACGCTTTATGCCTGGAAGCGTCCCCGTATTTGTGTCGGAGTTTTTCGGATAAAATCAAACAAATCCATTGACTTTCACGTGCCGCGGATTTATAATTGAATTACCTACTTTATATCTTCGGAGGGTAATATTATGGATTACAGTATTCAGTTATACAGCTGCCGCGACGCGATGAAAGAGGACATGAACGCCACTCTTAAAAAAATTGCCGAAATCGGCTACACAATGGTAGAGCCGGCAGGATTTTTCGGGCACACGGCGGAGGAAGTAAAGTCAATGCTCGATGAATACGGGCTTAAGGTTTCCGGCACTCACACCGGCTGGACTCTTCTTTCTGACGACAATTTCGCCGAGACGGTAAAATTTCACAAGGTAATAGGCACAAGCAACATCATTCTTCCGAGTATTCCTTACTGGGAGGGAAAAGAAAGACTTGCCGAGCTTATTGACTTTATAAATAAGATTCAGCCGAGACTTGACGACGAGGGAATGAGACTTGCATATCATAATCATTCCGGTGAATTTGTCCCGACGGGCTATGGCGCACTTGTACATAAAGAGCTTGAGGAAAAAACAGACATAGATTTTGAAATTGACACTTTCTGGGCATTCAACGCAGGTGTTGACCCGATTTCTCTCCTTGAAAGGCTGAAAGACCGTGTACATTTTATCCATATAAAGGACGGCTTTGTAAAGAAGGGAGAAACTCCTGCGAAGGGCATGCCGCTCGGACTTGGAGAAGCACCTGTCGCAGCCGTATACTCAAAAGCAAAGGAACTCGGCATGCAGATGGTGGTTGAGAGCGAAACTCAGCAGCCCGACGGTATTACCGAGGCAAAAATATGCTTTGATTTCCTTAAATCTCAGGAAAAATAAACAAACAAAAGACTGCCCGCCGCAACTGCTCTTTTTAAAAGAGCATTGCGGCGGGCAGTTTTTTTAATAAAGCACATCAACCGAGTTTTCCTTTAAAACGGAAAGCCATTTTTCATCCGGAACTTTGTCCGTTATTAAAAGGTCTATGTTCCGAATCGGGCAGACGCGCACAAAAGAACGCTTGTCAAACTTTGTCGAATCGAGCGCAAGTATCTTTTCGGACGCCGATGAAAGCATAACGCGTTTTATTTCGGCATCTGCATCATTTGACTCGCTGATTCCGAAGTCCGCGTCGATTCCTTTGGCAGAACAAATTGAAATGTCGGCGTGATAATTCGCAATTGTGTGCAGAGCTGCAGGTCCGACAAGTGCAAGGGCACCCTCTTTGAGGCTTCCGCCGGTTGAAATTACATTCCAGCCCTTCATATCGGAAAGCTCAAGCAGAATTTCGACTGAATTTGTTATAACGGTAAGATTTTGCCTGTTTTTAAGCTGCTTGACAATAAAAATGGCTGTTGAGCTTGAATCGAGCATTATAATGCTGCCGTCTTTGACCTTTTCGGCGCACAGCGCGGCAATCTGCTGTTTTTCCGTGACGGAAACGTTTTTTCTGACGTTTAAGGGAAGGTCGAGCAGATCTCTTTTTGCCGAAACAGCACCGCCGTACGTCTTGTGCGCAAGCCCTTCTTCGTCAAGCTTTTCAAGGTCGCGCCTTATTGTTTCCTCTGTAACGCCGAATTCCTCGCTTAGCTCCGAAACAATGACTTTCCCTGTCAGAGTAAGTTTTGTCAGGATTCGGTTTCTTCTTTCCGCCGCAAGCATCATTTGTTCACCTTGTCGCAAGGGTGCTTGCCCTTAAGGCCAAACTGACGGCGAATATCATACAGGCGCGCCACTTGCTCCTCCGAAAGCTCCTTTGGACCTCCGAGCTGTCTTGCAAGGAAAAGAAGCTGAGCATAAAATTCAAGACTTTCCATTTTGTGATATGCGTTAAGAAGCGTATCGGAAAAGGAAAGCGCACCGTGATTTGCAAGCAGAACTGCATCGTATGACTGAAGGTATTCCGATATTGCGTCCGGAATTTCATCGGTAGACGGAGTGCCGTATTTTGCAATCGGAACTTCTCCGAGCGCGATTACGGCTTCGGGCATGATGGGAGGCGTAAGCGGTATTCCCGCAATGGCAAAAGCGGTTGCGTACATGGGGTGTGCGTGAACAACGCTTCCGACATCGGGACGCTCGCGGTATACGCGCATATGCATCTTGATTTCGGAGGAGGGGCGGAATCCTTCGTTTGCTTCTATAACCTTTCCGTTTTCGTCTACCTTGCAGATATATTCGGGCGTCATAAATCCCTTTGATACTCCGGTAGGAGTGCAGAGAAACTCGTGTTCATTCAGTTTTACCGAAATGTTTCCGTCATTTGAGGCAACCATGCCCCTATTGTAAATTCTCTTTCCGATATCACAGATTTCCTGTTTGATTTCAAGCTCTGTCATGAATTTATACCTCTTGTTTTCAAAATATACAATAATATTATCACAAACAAAGAATAAAGTCAACATAAAACAAGAAAAAAGCAGAAATAATGTTGTTTTTTGTATGATACAGCAGGATGTCAAATTAAAATACGTTAAAAGGCGGATTGACAAAGCAATAAGGTCATGTTATAATATTAAGAATGATATTTTAAATAGGAGGGAACGCTTGTGGCAGGATATGATAAAAACAGGGAAGAGCTTGACGATTTCTGGGCGATAGACAAGCTGATTCCCCCGAAAAAGGAAAATAAACGTTACGAGAAATATGCAAGTGACACCGACGCCGTTGAGGTCATTCTCACGGCAAAGGAGAGTACTTCATATGATAAGCTGCATACCATTGAAATGCGTCC
>JBJFAQ010000191.1:0-14447 GCA_051887995.1 Eubacteriales bacterium | reverse complement strand
CGTGCGGCCTCTACCACCCCAAGGTAGCGCGCTACCAACTGCGCCACACCCAGATTTGCTCAACAAATGATATTATATCATTTTTTCTTCAAATGTCAAGAGATTTTTTCAAAAATCTGACTAATATTAAAAAAGGTCAACATCATTAAAGCGGAAGCGGCGCGAAGCAAAGTGTCAGGGGCGGTTTGAACGTTTTTTTTGCACAGCTTGTAATAAGAGATTGAAAAAAAGCGGAAAATGGATTATAATATTATTATAAAAAAGAAAGGCGGGGTGCGTATGAACGAAAAGAAGTATATTGCGATTGACCTCAAGTCATTTTACGCCTCTGTCGAGTGCGTTGAGCGGGGGCTTGATCCGCTCACGACAAATCTTGTCGTTGCCGACAAGGAAAGGACCGATAAGACCATATGTCTTGCCGTGTCTCCTGCGCTGAGAGCCTACGGAATCCCCGGCAGGGCGCGCCTTTTTGAAGTCGTTCAGAAGGTGAAGCAGATAAATGCAATAAGGCGGAAAAAAGCACCGGGGCACAAATTTACGGGTAAATCGTCGGATTCAAGCGCGCTCGAGACCGACCCGTCGCTTGAACTGAGTTTTGTTGTTGCCCCGCCGCAGATGGCACATTATATGAAATTCAGCACCGGAATTTTTGAGATATACATGCAGTACGTCTCCCCGGAGGACATCCATGTTTATTCGATAGACGAAGTATTTATGGACGTTACGCACTACCTTACGGGAGATGGACTTACGGCGCACGGCTTTGCCATGAAGATAATAAATGACGTGTTTAGACGGACGGGGATTACGGCGACAGCGGGTATCGGTACAAATTTGTATCTATGCAAAATAGCAATGGATATCGTCGCAAAACACATGCCGCCCGACAAAAACGGCGTGAGAATAGCGGAGCTTGATGAAATGACATACCGCAAGACGCTCTGGGAACACAGACCCCTTACGGATTTCTGGCGCATAGGGCGCGGTTACGCGGAAAAACTCGAAAAAAACGGGCTTTATACCATGGGTGACATCGCGCGTTGTTCTGTCGGAAACATAAACGACTATTATAATGAAGATTTGCTGTATAAGCTTTTCGGGGTAAACGCGGAGCTTCTCATCGACCATGCGTGGGGTTATGAGCCGTGTACGATAGAGGATATAAAGGCGTACAGACCTGAATCAAACAGTATAAGCTCAGGTCAGGTGCTTAAATGCCCTTACAGCTTTGAAAAGGGGCGGCTTGTCGTGCGCGAAATGACGGATTTGCTTGTGCTCGACCTTGTTGAAAAGGGACTTGTTGCCGACCAGATGGTGCTTACCGTGGGATATGATATAGAAAACATAAATTCCGACGGAACAAGCGGGTACAAGGGAGAGCTTACAACCGACAGGTACGGCAGAAATATTCCGAAGGAGGCGCACGGCTCTGTAAACTTGCCGCGGTACACTTCCTCGACCAGAATCATCACGGAGAAAGTCATGGAGTTATATGACCGCATTGTAAACAGGAACCTGCTTGTCAGGCGTATGTACGTGGTGGCAAATCATGTTGTGCCGGAGGGGACGGCGAGAGACGAAGTGAAATTCGAGCAGATGGACCTTTTCACGGATTATGAAGCGCTTGATAAGAAGAAACGCGAGGAAGAAGCTCAGCTTGAGTGCGAAAAACGACTTCAGCGTGCAGTAATTGACATACACAAAAAATACGGGAGAAATGCGCTTCTTAAAGGCATGAATCTTGAAGAGGGCGCGACGGCAAAGGACAGAAACCGTCAGATAGGCGGGCACAAGGCGTAAGAGAGAGGGGAAGGGCTATATGGGAAAATACGATGACATAATAAATCTTCCGCATCACGTCTCGCAGACGCGCCCGCATATGTCGGTTCGGGACAGAGCGGCGCAGTTTGCGCCGTTTGCGGCACTCACGGGCTACGGGGACGCGATTGACGAGACAGCGCGGCTCACAGGCAAAAAGATTGAGCTTGACGACGAAAAAAAGCGCGCAATAGAGCTGCGCCTTATCGCCGCTTTTGAAAATTCCGACGTTTCCCCGACGGTAACAATTACCCACTTCCGTCCCGACGAAAAAAAGACGGGCGGAGAGTATGTGAAAACCGCCGGAAAAATTAAAAAGATTGATGAGACGGAAAAGATTGTTTTAATGAGTGACGGAAAGAAAATATCCATCGACGATATTTCCGATGTTGAAAGCGATATTTTTCATCTGCTCGGTCTTGACTGAAAAGTATCAATATGAAAAAAGCGTTCCGCACACCGCGCGGAACGCTGTACTTCTGACAGAGCTATAAACACTGCCGAAAATAATTAAAAATTTTCGCCCGCCTTTGGGGGAAGCGGCGAGAGCCGAGGCGCGCAGCCTCGGTCGCCCTCCGCCGATGGCGAAATCCCCGCTCATGCTCGGCTGCCCACCGCAGTGTGCGAAATTCCCATGCGGCGCTTTCTTTTTGCCAAGCTTTTTCTTTGCGCCTTTTCCTGCAAAGAAAAAAGCGGCTTTGGAATTTGTAAAAATCCGTGTTATATTGCTTTTTTTCGGAGCTGTCAGAAAATATGGACGCTTCACACATTTCGCAACGCGCCAAAATGTTTTTTTACGTTTTCTGAGCCTTTTTCAGGCGTACAAACAGACTGAGAAGCGCTTTTCCGTTGAACGGAATCAAAGGATACAGGTATCCGCGCCGACGGTTTGCTGTTTTGTTTGTACACAGGAGCAAAAGTGCAAGTATAAGTCCCGCCGCAAAGCCCCAGACATTGAAAATCGCCGTCAGAATGAGGATTATAACGCGCAGAAATTTGAAGGCGTATCCGAGCTCGTAGCTGGTTTGGGTAAAGGTCGCTATGGAGATGTACGCCATGTAGAGAATTACCTCAGGCGTTAGCCAGCCGACGTCAACCGCAAAATCGCCGAGAATAAGTCCCCCGACAATGGAAAGGGAGTTTGCAAGCATGTTCGGCGTGTTCATCGACGCGAGCTTCAGTCCGTCAAGGAAAAATTCGACCAGAAGAAGCTGGACAATTATCGGTATTTTCGCATGAGAACCGGGCAGGGTAAAGATGAGCCAGCTTGGCACTATCTCGGGATTTTTCACAAATAGATACCAGACCGGTGTAAGCACCAGAGTAGACCAAAAAACAAGATAACGGACTATGCGCAGATAGCTGCCTGTGAGCGGCGGATAATAAAAGTCGTTTGTTTCCTGCATGAAGTCAAAAATACTTGTCGGCAGTATCATTGCCTCGGGAGAATTGTCGCAGAGTATAATGACGCTTCCTTCAAGGAGCTGTGCAACAGCGGCGTCGGGACGTTCCGTGTTGCGTATCTTCGGAAACGGATTGTACCATCTTGTTTTTATAAGGCACTCTGCAAGTGACTGATGACACAGAGCAAGCGAGCCTGTGTCGATTTCCGATATTTTTTTCTTCAAATATTCAACGTAATCACGGTCGGCTTTCCCCGCGATATAACATATGGCAATGTCTGTTTTTGTGCTTTTTCCGACCGAGACATAAGACATTGTAAGCGCTGTGTCACGTATGCGGCGACGAATAAGCGCCGTGTTTGAAATCAGCGTTTCAACAAAGCCGTCGCGCGCACCGCGCATAACACGGTCATTTTCCGGTTCCTGAGTATCTCTCGCCGGATATGAACGCGAATCTATCAGTATTCCGCGGTCTTCAAAGGTGCTTCCGAGCATGAGCGTTGCACCGCTCATCATCATCTGCACCATGTTGTCAAGCTCCTCGCTTACCTCAGCCTCGACATAAGGCAGATTCGAGAGCAAAAAGTCGTTTGCGGCATGGTCAGAGGGTTCTCCGAGCCCTTTAAGACCGAGAAAATAAATCATCAGCTTTTCCATCACGCTGTCTTTTACAAAGCCGTCGATATAGTACATTGTAAGTTCATCGTCGCCTATGCGCATGACTTTCTTAAGTATGTCAAAATTCTCGTCTATGCGCAGGATTTTATCAAGCATTGCGACGTTTTCCCTGTAAAAATTGCTCAGCCTTTTCATTTTTTACCCCTTTTTGATTTATATTCTTAGTTTGAGGCAAAAAAAGAATTTCTATTCAGAAGCCGGGCGCATATTTTTCCACCGCAGGCAATAAATTATAGTGATAAAGGCAAGAAAGGTGGACTTTGATTTATGAAAACTCGGCTTTCATTTCTGATTTTGCTTGCGGCAATGCTTGCCATCGCCTCTGTATCCGTTTTTGCGGCGGATAAAACTCCTATCGTCTCTCCGGGACTGAATATTCTCGCGGCAAATACCGATATGGCAAAAACTGCGCTGACAGGGGACAATATCGGTTTTACGGGCGATGATTTCCGCCGTGCGCTGAATCTTTCCGAAATCGGCACTCTTACGGTCGTGTCGCTTCCCGCGCCTGAGGAGGGCAAGCTGATGCTGGGAACGGCGGAGCTTTCTGCGGGAAAGAGCGTTTCCGGCTCAAATCTTGATCTTATGACTTTTGTTCCGACCTCGGATAAGGTAGAGCGCAGCAGCTTTACCTTTGAGACCGGTGCCGGATACTGCATCACATGCAATCTGTATTTTCTGCCGGAGATGAATTACAGCCCGACGGTCAGCCTTGCGGCTGAAAACTCGCTTACCGTCCGCACGCACTCTTCCGTTTCGAGAACGGGCAGACTTGAAGCATACGACCCCGAGGGCGATGCATGTGTATATGAAATTGTTTCGTATCCCGAAAACGGTTCGCTCATACTCACAAATCGAAGCGACGGAAGCTATGTTTACACACCTGCTTCGTCCTTTACGGGCAAGGACAGCTTTTCCTATGTTGCGCGCGATGTATACGGAAACTATTCTTCTGCCGCAACTGTCAGCGTAAGCGTACAGAGCAGAACCACATCTGTCATCTATGATGACATAGATGATTGCAATGTATATAACGCCGCGCTTACGATGGCGGAAAAATCCATAATGAGCGGAACAGCCGAGGACGGCATTTCCTGCTTTGCGCCGGGGCAGAGTATTTCACGCGCCGAATTTTTGGCGTGCGCAATGCAGGCGGCGGGAATAACCGATCCCGGAAGCGATGCCGCAACGGTTTTTGCCGACGATGAGGACATTCCCGGAATATATAAAGGATATATTGCGACCGCATACAGACTTGGGTTTGTCAGCGGCTCAAACGACACGGGAGAGCTTTGCTTTTTGCCGAACGCGACCGTTACGCGCGCTGAGGCGGCAGTTATGCTGAACGCTGTGATATCGTCCGTCTGCTCGGTTGAAGAGCCGATTCTGCTTCCGGTCTTTGCCGACACTGCCAATGTCCCGTCATGGGCAAGCGACGCCATATATTTGATGACCTCACTCGGAATTTTTGATGAAAACGGCGGTTACGCTTCGCCCGATGCTGTAGTAACACGCGGCGACGCCGCATGTATGTTTGAAGAAGTAGTTGCGCTCTGCGAGGGCTGAAAAAATAAAATAAAAAAGGAAGTTTAAAATGAAAAACGAAACAAATACCGAAACCGAGAGAAAATTTCTCATAAAATATCCGTCGAAAACGCTGCTTGAAGCGATTCCGATGGAGGACACGAGCGAAATAACTCAGACATATCTCATATCAGAGGAAAAAAAGACCGCGCGCGTAAGAAAGCGTGTGTACTCAGACCGCGTCTGCTATACAAAAACGGAAAAAGTGCGTATAAACGATTTAAGCGCGCTTGAAACAGAGTCGAGCCTGACAGAGGCGGAATATGAATCCGAGCTTGAACATGCCGACACGCAAAGGCATCCGATTATAAAGACACGGATTCTGCTCAGAAATCATGGGCATGTGTTTGAGATAGATCTTTATCCGTTCTGGAAGAAGCAGGCAGTGATGGAGGTCGAGCTCGGCGCGGAGGACGAGAGCTTCGAGATACCGGAGGGAATCGAGATTCTGCGCGAGGTCACATCGGATAAGAAATACAAAAACGCCGCGCTTGCGCGCAGCGTCCCAAAGGAAGACTAAAAAAACACCGGCAGCCGAAAAATCGGCTGCCGGTATATGTTTTAGCCTTTGAAGATAACCTTCTTGAAGCTCTTTTTGCCTCGTCTTACGACAATTCCGTCCTTCATGTTTTCGGGAGCATAGAGCTTTCTTGTGTCGGTGATCTTCTCACCGTCCACCGTGACGCCTCCCTGTTCCACAGCGCGTCTTGCTTCGGATTTTGAGGGGACAAGCCCGGATTTGACAAGTATATTTAGAATATCTATCGCGCCGTCGGTAAGATCGGCTTCTTCAATTGTCGATGTGGGCATGTCGGCGGAAGCTCCCGCGCTGAAAAGCGCTCTTGCGCTTGCCTGCGCCTTTTCTGCCTCCTCCTCGCCGTGAACCAGCTTTGTAAGCTCGTACGCGAGAATTTCTTTTGCAGTATTCAGGCGGCTGCCCTCCCATTTGTTCATCTCGTCTATCTGTTCAAGCGGCAGGAAGGTCAGCATACGAATGCACTTCATGACTTCCGCGTCGCCGACATTTCTCCAGTACTGATAAAAATCGAAAGGAGAGGTTTTGCTTGGGTCAAGCCAGACGGCGTTGCCGGCTGTTTTGCCCATCTTCTTGCCCTGTGAATCGGTAAGGAGCGTGATTGTCATTGCATGGGCGTCACCGCCGAGCTTGCGGCGGATAAGCTCGGTTCCGCCGAGCATGTTCGACCACTGGTCATCACCGCCGAACTGCATGTTGCAACCATGGTGCTGGTATAGGTAATAGAAATCGTAAGACTGCATTATCATATAGTTGAATTCAAGGAAGGAAAGCCCCTTTTCCATTCTCTGCTTGTAGCACTCGGCGCGGAGCATGTTGTTGACAGAGAAGCATGCACCGACCTCGCGCAGAAGCTCAACATAGTTGAGTGAAAGCAGCCAGTCCGCGTTGTTTACCATCTGAGCCTTGTCCTCGCCGAATTCGATAAACCTCTCCATCTGGCGCTTGAAGCAGGCTGCGTTGTGGTTTATGTCCTCGATTGTCAGCATTTTCCGCATATCCGTTCTGCCGGAGGGGTCGCCTATCATTGTCGTTCCGCCGCCGATAAGCGCAACGGGCTTGTTTCCGGCGAGCTGAAGCCGCTTCATAAGAGTCAGCGCCATAAAATGCCCGGCTGTGAGGCTGTCGGCGGTGCAGTCAAAGCCTATATAAAATTTTGCCTTTCCGGCATTTATCATCGTTCTGATTTCATTTTCGTCCGTCACCTGAGCGATAAGGCCTCTGGCGACAAGCTCTTCATAGATATTCATTATTTGCTCCTTTATAAATTGCGCGTATACTATAAATACAATTATAAACAATAAAAAAGAAATTGTCAAGGAATATATCGGAAAAGGAGCGTTATTTTGGATTCATTATGTTGACAAAGGTGCTACTTTGTGGTACAATATAGCCATATTTCGGAAAAATGCCGGAAAAATATCCCGGCTTGAGGTATGTATGGGATTTGATAAATCGCAGATGATGCGGGGAACGCTTGAGGGGTGTATTCTCAAGGTGATCTCGCGCAGGCTGACATACGGATATGAGATTATGGAGTACCTTAAAATGCATGGGTTTGAGGACATCTCCGAGGGAACGCTTTATCCGCTTCTCCTAAGGCTTGAAAAGCAGGGAAACGTGAAAAGCGAGCTTTTGCCGTCCCCGCTCGGTCCGAAGCGCAAATACTTCAGCATAACGGAGATGGGAAGGGCGTATCTTTCCGAATTTGAAGAATGTTGGACAGGACTTGCGGAAACGGTACACAGGATAATTTCGGAGGACGCCGCAGATGAATAAAGAGTATTTAGCTTCTCTTCGCAGTCTCACAAAGGAAAACAGAAAAACGATACTGAGGATGCAGCATTATCTGGAAACCTGCTATCTGAACGAAGTGGTTTTTGAGGATATCATGAGCGACCTTGCGGGCATGGCGATTGAGTCGCAGAAACGCGGCGTGTCGCTTTCCGACACGATAGGAATGGATTATAAGTCCTTTTGCCGCGAGCTTGCCGTAAATGCAAAGAAACAGTCTTTTCCGGAGCGCATTTTCGACGTTATGACATGGATTTGCTTTTTTGACGGAATCCTTGTCCCGATTCTTTCGATTTTCTACTCGCTCTTTTATTCGCCGTCGTACAACATAGGGGATTTTACCATGATTGCCCCCGCCGGACAGCTTATGATGTATGTTTCGGTGTCCACGGTGCTTGTCATCGGCTGGTTTCTTACCAAACGCTTTACATATTCTGCTCAGGCAATAGTTTTTTCCGCGTATATGGCCGCTGTGCTTCTAACATTTGTCCTTACCGACTTTTTTGGAAAGCATTTGTTTGGCGACAAGACGGTGTCAATCAGTCTTTTCACGTGGCTTGCCGCGGTAACGGTGCTCTTTGTCATATGCTACCTTGCAAAGCGACTGCTTGCGTTTACCATCGCGTACAAAAACCGCAAAAACGGATAAAAAACGAGTATATAACATGCATTAAATAAAATAATTCCCGAACCGTCTGACGGTTCGGGAATTATTTTTTCTGAATTTATGTTCCGAGCGTTACATCCCACTCGGCAAGGTACTGTGCAAGGCGCACAGAGTCTTTTACATTGATTTTGCCGTCGTGGAAAACATCGGCGGACTCAAGCGCTTTTGAGGATAGACTGATCTCCCATTCGGCAAGATACTGCGCAAGCAGTACGGCGTCCTTTATATCAATTACGCCATCCGCATGAATGTCTCCGTAGACGACATCCGGCATAAAGCTGACTGACGCCGAGTTATTTTCATGCCTTACGGTAAGAGTTTCTCCGAACGTATAGACCGCGCCGCTAAGATAAGTGATTGCATACTGCGCGTTTTCTCCGGCGATGAAATCGGCGTTTACACCGTTGCGTATGTTAAGAGACGATGTAAAATAGAGCGCCGACGCGTTTTCTCCGCCGTATGCGTACAGCTTATATGCGGAGATGTCGGCTGTGCCGGCTTTTATTGCATTTGCGCTTCCTGTACCGCGGACGGTGACGGAAGAATTTCCGACGGACGAAATGACAAGCTCTTTTGCGTATATTCCGTTTCCGCCTCCTTGTGCGGCGGTGGCAGTCAGATCACCCTCGACGGTAAGCTTCAGTGTTCCTGTTACGTAAATTGCGGAGGGACCTGATTCGACGCTGTCTGAGGTCTTGCCGGTCTCACTGTCTCCGGAAAGCGCGACTGTGTTTTTGGCGTAGACGACAAGGTCTCCCGACGCGCGTATGGAAGAGCCCGAGTATGAGTCAAGCGTCAGGGTGTTCTTTGATGCGCTGTAGCTCCACCCGTCGCCGCTTTTGTCCGAGTTTCTGTCAAAGCTGACGCCGTTTACGGTGATTAAAGACGCCGAGGCAGCGGAAAGCGGGAAGACGAAGAGAAGCGAAAGAATGACCAAAGCAAGATTGACGGAAAGTAAACGGTAAATCGGTTTCATTTTTTTGTTTCCTTCTTTTTTATTTTGCTTTTTTATAGTGTACCATATTTCAGGCACTTTGACAAGAGTTTTTTTAAAATTGATTTGCACTTTTATGAAAACAGCAGAAAAATTCCGTTTGCCGCCATGCACAGAAGCGTTCCGATAGCAGTAGGCAGCAGAACCGAAAGTAAGGTATACCGGATTTTTCCGGTTTCTTTCTGTATTGTCATAAGGGTGGTTGAGCAGGGCCAGTGGAACAGGGAAAATATTATCATGCAAACTGCGGTTTGCACTGTCCAGCCGTTATCTATAAGAAGTGCCTTTATCTCTGCAAGCGACGAAAGTTCGGAGATAGTGCTTCCGGAAACATACGTCATGACCATAATCGGAATAACGATTTCATTTGCCGGAAGTCCGAGAATAAACGCGATAAGAATAGCGCCGTCAAGTCCCATAAGTGCGGCAAACGGGTCAAGAAAATCCGCGGCGAGAGAGAGCAGGCTTCCGCCTGCGGTATTTATGTTTGCAAGCAGCCATATGACAAGCCCCGCAGGTGCGGCAAATGCAACCGAGCGACCGAGCACAAACAGGGTTCGGTCGAATATTGAGCGCACAATAACTCTGCCTATTTTCGGCTTTCTGTATGGCGGCAGCTCAAGCGTAAACGAGGACGTTTCGCCCCGAAGAAATGTCGATGACAAAAGCTTTGTTGCGCCGAAGGTCATGAGAATACCGATGAGAATAACAAGCGTCAGAATAAGCGCCGAGGAAAGAGAAGAAAGCGCGCTTTTCCCGCTTATCAGAAACATTGTGATAAGCGCAATTATCATGGGGAATCTGCCGTTGCAGGGAACAAAGCTGTTTGTAATCACCGCGAGCAGTCTCTCACGCGGAGAGTCGATAATTCGGCAGCCGACCACGCCCGCCGCGTTGCACCCAAGTCCCATGCACATTGTCAGTGCTTGCTTTCCGCATGCTCCGCAGCATTTGAACGGTTTGTCGAGGTTGTATGCGACGCGCGGAAGATACCCGGAATCTTCAAGAATGGTGAAAAACGGGAAAAAAATCGCCATCGGCGGCAGCATGACGGAAACTACCCACGCAAGAACCCTGTAAACCCCGTGTACGACGGCGCTTTTAATCAGCGGAGGAGCGCCGAAGAAATCAAAAAGCCTCTCAAGCAGCACTTCGATATGTCCGAAAAGCGCCGACAGTAGCTCCGACGGGTAGTTTGCGCCGAATATGGTTATCCAAAGGACAAAAGCAAGAAGCAAAAGCATAATCGGATATCCGAGGTGCCTGCCAGTCATAACACGGTCGATTCGTCGGTCGCGGTCGTTGTATTTTGCGTTCTCAATGACGACCGTTTCCGAGGCGATGTCCTCTGCCGCACGGACGGCGGCGGTGGCAAAAATGTCTTTAAGAGCGGATTCGTCAAGACCGCTCTCGGAAAGCGACTTTTTTACACTTTCACAGACAGACGCGACCTCTTCCGTAAGAATAGGTATTCCGAATTTGGCTTCGGCTTCTTTTATAAGCTCACTGCTCCCCTCAAACAGTCTGAGAGCGATAAAACGTGCTCCGGGGGCGGAGCGGAGCACGTCGGGCAGGACTGAAACGATATTTTTTATGCCATCTTCGATTTTTTCCGGATACGTAACCGGAGGTGCTGGAATTTTCGGGTTCTCGCACACGTTTTCAAGTGCTTCGATGATGACGGAGCGGCTTTTTTTGCTCTGGGCGGTTACGGCGCAGACCGGAACGCCGAGAAGATGCGCGAGACGCTTTGTGTCAATTTTTATTCCTTTGCGCTTTGCCTCATCCATCATATTTATGAGCACGAGAACGTTCGCACCGGATTCGATCACCTGAAGCACGAGATTCAGATTTCTCTCAAGGCAGGTTGCGTCGCACACGATTGCCACCGCGTCGTTTTTTTCAAAGCAGATAAAATTGCGTGCAACCTCCTCTTCAGGGGAATGGGCGAGCAGGGAATAAGTTCCCGGAACATCTGTTATCCGAAAACTTGCTTTTCCGCTCTTTACGCTGCCGGATGCCACCGAAACGGTTTTCCCGGGCCAGTTGCCGGTATGCTGGTTCATTCCTGTCAGACTGTTGAAAACCGTGCTTTTCCCGACATTCGGATTTCCCGCAAGACTTACGGAAAAATCGCATACATCGCAGTTTTTTGCACCTTTAAGCAGTGCCTTCCTTCCGCTTGACGCACCTGTAAGCCCCATTTTTACTCTTTACTTTGTGATAATTTTACGGCTGTCTTCGGGGCGGAGGGCAATTACAGCGCCGCGTATAAGATAAGCGCAAAGTCCGCCTCCTGGACTTGTGCCGACGCACTCCACACGTGTATTTTCGACAAGTCCGATGTCGAGCAGACGACGGCGCATTGCACCGCATTCGGATAAAGAGGAAACGACGGCTTTTTCGCCGGGTTTTATATCGTAAAGAGAACAATTCATAAACATATCGCCTTTCGAATAGATTTAGTCTCGGGAAACTTTCATTCATATGTTATTCTCACCGACGAAAAAAGGTTCGGGAAAGGAGAAAAAATGGACGATTTTTACACTCTTAGCGGGTACAGAAAAATGGAATCAGGAAAACTTACAACCGCGATGGAGGATTATCTCGAAATGATTTTCAGGCTTTCTGGCGATGGCGGAGTGCGGGTGGGCGAGCTGTCGGAGCATCTTCATGTAAAACCGTCGTCGGCATCAAAAATGATAAGTCATCTTGCGGAAAAGGGACTTGTCGACGCGGAAAAATACGGCAGGGTAAGGCTGAGCGAAAATGGGCGCGTTGCAGGCGCGTATCTTATACGCCGTCATGAGACGGTTCACCGATTTTTGTGTGCTTTGAACGGAACGTCAAATGAGCTTGAGGAGGCGGAAAAAATTGAGCATTTTCTGAGTCGCAGAACGGTGGAAAACCTTGAAATACTTTGCGACAAAATGCAAAAAGACGGCACCACATAGGGTGCCGTCTTCGGTTGCGGAAAAAATCACGCTGACTTTCAATATGTATAATTTTATATCCCGCTTTTTCTTTGGCGGCAAAGGCGCAAAGAAAAAGCTCGGCAAAAAGAAAGCGCCGTAGGGGTGTTTCGCCGCCTGCGGGCGGCGACGAGGGCTCCGCGCCCTCGACTGCGCCGCCTTTTATAAAAGGCGGGCGAAAATTTTATCTTGGCGTTGGCGCGGGAGAAAATTTTCATGCTGAAAGGCTCGGAATGAAGCTTTCTGGTGTACATCTGTTAAAAGTTTTTGGAAAGAGGGCACGGGAGGAAGCCTTTTTTCAAAAAGGTTTCCTCCCGTTGAAAGGCGAACGACGCACCACATAGGGTGCCGTCTAAAGCTCAGATGATATTTTCCACAGCGCTTTTGTACGCCGCAATTTTTTTGTCGGTGTCGGACTTGTTCTCGCCCGACACGAGAAAATAAAATTTGACTTTCGGCTCTGTTCCCGAAGGACGGACGATGATTACGTCGCCGCCTTCAAGTTTGTAAAAGAGTACATCCGACTTCGGAAGACCTGTCGGCGTCACCTTCCCGCTCGAAAGGTCGGTGAAGGTTTCTCTCATGTAGTCTCCGACGGTTTCGACCTTGACCCCGGCAAATTCTCTCGGTGGATTGTCCCTGAAATTTGACATAAGGGCGCTCATCTTTTCCGGGCCGTCTGTTCCTGTCATGTTTATTTCAAGATTCTGTTCGGAGGAGAAGCCGTATTTTGCATAAAGACTGCCGAGGGCATCGAAAAGTGTCATGTTCTTTGATTTGTAGTATGCCGTCATCTCGGTTATCAGCATGGAGGCGACAACCGCGTCTTTGTCGCGTGCATATGTACCTTTCAGGTAGCCGTAGCTTTCCTCAAAACCGAACAGAAAGTCCCCGTGCCCTTCTTTTTCATAGTTTTTGATGACCTCGCCTATGAACTTGAAGCCGGTCAGGACATTGTGCATTTTCACGCCGTGCGATGCGCAGATTTTCGATGCAAGCTCGGTCGAAACAATGCTTTTTACCGCATAAGGCTCTGCGGGCATAGTGCCTGTCAGCTCGTACGCGGAGATGATATAGTCAAGCAGCAGTGCGCCCATCTGATTTCCCGTTACAGTCATAAACGAGCCGTCCGATGTGCGGGTGACAACGCCTACTCTGTCTGCGTCCGGGTCCGTCGCAATTACAAGGTCGCTGCCGACCTTTTCCGCGATGCCTATTCCAAGCTCAAAAACCTCGGGAAATTCGGGATTGGGCTTTTTTACGGTCGGGAAGTTTCCGTCTAGCACCATTTGCTCAGGGACAGTGTAAAGATGCTTAAGCCCGATGCGTCCGACTATTTCCGGAACGAGTTTGTAGCCGGTTCCGTGAAGCGGGGTATATACGATTTTGAGGTCGTCCGCAACATTTTTCACCGCATCCGGGTTTACCATCTGTTTTTCCACCTCGTCAAGATAAGCGCGGTCGATTTCCTCGCCTATGATGACGATTTTGCCTTCGGCAACCGCCGTGTCATAGTCTGCAATCTTAACTCCGCCGAAAATATCGACTTTGTTTATCTCCGCCGAAACGGTTGCAGCATGCTCAGGGGGAAGCTGAGCGCCGTCCTCCCAGTATGCTTTGTAGCCGTTGTATTCCTTCGGATTGTGCGATGCCGTAATATTTATTCCGGCAACGCAGTGAAGGTATCTTATGGCAAAGGAAAGCTCAGGAGTCGGACGTATATTGTCAAATATGTAAGCGCGTATTCCGTTTGCCGCAAGCACGCGCGCGGCGGTTTTTGAGAACAGAACGGAGTTGTTGCGGCTGTCGCAGGCGATTGCAACGCCGTCATTCTCTCTGCCTTCCTTAAGAATCAGAGCGGCAAGTCCCTGGGTTGCATGCGCAACGGTATGTACGTTCATTGCGTTCATTCCGGTTTTCATCGTCCCGCGAAGTCCGGCTGTACCGAACGAAAGATATGAACTGAAGCGACTGCGTATTTCGGCGTCGTTTCCATCAAGTG
>JBJFAQ010000190.1:0-3171 GCA_051887995.1 Eubacteriales bacterium | reverse complement strand
CCATGTTTTCCGCCGCTTTTTTTCTGTCAGAGGAAGAATAAAACGGGCGGCGCGACTTTCCGAGAAGTCCCGACAGCACCACCTCCCGCACAGACGCGGGAAAATCGCGCTGAATATCCGTCTGCTGGGGAAGATACCCGATTTCGTTTTGCTCAAATCCGTCTCCAAACAGTATCTCACCCCCCGCGGGCCGTTTCAGTCCAAGCAAAGCGCGGACAAGAGTGCTTTTTCCCGACCCGTTTTCTCCGACAATGCAGAGATAATCGCCGCGGTCCGCAAAAAAGCTCACGTCCCGAAGCACCGTCCTTCCGTCATAGGAGAGCGCAAGGTTTTTACATTCTATCTGATGAAAAGTTTTCGTCATTCGAGCGCCTCCGCTATTCTGTCAAGATTCTGACGCATAAGTTCAAGGTATCCTATGCCCTTCTCCATATCGGAGGCGGCTATATTGTGGCAGGAATAAAGGTACGACACCTTCGCGTCTGTCTCCGAGGCAATCGTCTGCGCTATCTTGCCGTTTGAAAAATCGACGGCGAAAATAACCTTCGCGTCTACCTCCTTTGCAAGGTCTATAAGAGTGCACACGGTAGCCACGGACGCCTCGGTCTGCGCATTGCACCCGGAAAAAGCGGAACGATACTCAAAGCCGTATGCTCGCGCAAGGTAAAGGAACGGGAATCTGTCGCCAAAAATAAGCGTTTTTCCTTCCGCTTTTTTTCCAAGCGCGTCAAAATCCGCGTCGAGTCGGGCAAGTTCTTCGAGGTACGCCTCCGCGTTTTCGCGGTACACCTTCTCGTTCTCCCGGTCAAGCGCCGAGATGCGCTCCGTCATTTCTTTAACTATTATAATCGCGTTTTTCGGGGACGTCCAGACATGCTCGTCGTATTCCTCTTCCTCGCCGTCGTCGCCATGGGAATGTTCCTCATGCTCGATTCCCTCCTCCTCGCAAAGCAGGGAAACCGTTTCCATAAGAGAAAGCACCTTTGACGTGTCAAGCGCCGCGGCGGAAATCACCTTTTCCGCCCATGCCTCGGACTCGCCGCCTACCTCGACAAAAAGGTCGCAGCCGCTTATCTTCACCATGTCCGCAGGAGTCGGGTCATAGGAATGTGCCTCGCTTCCGGGCTTTATGAGCATTGTTATGTCCGCATCTGTTCCCGCGGTAATCTTTCTCGCAAAGTCGTACTGGGGAAATACTGTTGTCACAATACATACTCCGCCGCTCTGTGCGCTTTTTTCGACGTCTTTCCCGCCGCATCCGCAAAGAACGCAGAAAAGAAGCAGGATAAGCGCCGATATAACCAAAATTTTCTCAGCCGTTTTTTTCATGACAATGCCCCTCGGAGCAGGACTTCTCACATGTCCCGCGTTTTTTCTCTTCCGTGCCCGCGCAGGCGGAGCACTCGCCGTAAAGAATGGATTTGCCGCTGTCAATGCGGAAGCCGTGGTCGCGGAGCACGTGCTCAAGCAGTGTTTCGCTTCTTTCACATTCAAGATGATATACTTTTCCGCAGACCGAGCATTTAAGATGAAAATGATTCCCGCAGTCGCAGTCCTCACCCATATATTGATAAAGTCCGCCTCCATCGCCGCCGCGGAAGCGCGCGAGGGCGCCGTCGCCGCAAAGCCTTGCAACAATACGGTAAACCGTACTTTTTCCGGGCATTTTGTCTTCCGGAAGCATATTTTTAAGCATGCTTATCACCTGCTCTGTCGAGAACTGCCTGTCCGGATTCTGCCTGAAAAGCTCCTCCACCGCGTCCTTCGCACAGGTATGATATTGTCCCTGCCGCATATTTTCCTCCCAAAATGAGAACAGTTCTCATATTGTACCACTGTTTTTCCTTTTTGTCAACCGATTTTAACAAACTCTTGACATAAAACGCAAAATCGTATAAAATAAAGGGGAAAAGGACATAAAAAGATACCCCCTATATGCTGAAAGGAAGAAAAGCAATGAGAAAAAATCATTTTATCGGATATTTCATCGCCGTACTCCTTGCCTTATCGGTGCTTTTCTGCGCCGTCGGCTGCGGAAAAGACAAAGACAAGGACGATGAGACCGGCACGGACACCGCCATAGACACCTCGGACCTTGCCGACGGCTGGAGCCCCGTCTGGAGACCTTAAAGCTAAAAGAACAGGGCTGTCGCCTGAGCGGCAGCCCTGTCTTGTCAGAATGAGGCAGCGATTTCCTTTATTATTTCAAGTATTTTGAAGCGTATTTTGTAGCGACTGCCGTCGTTTTTGCTCTCGGTTATTATGCGGTACTGCTCCGGCGTCAGTCCCGCGGCGATAAAGGACTCCTCAAGGTCTGACTTTTGCCCCGACGCCTTTGCCACCGACAGGCAT
Organism: Eubacteriales bacterium; assembly: GCA_051887995.1. Classification (GTDB taxonomy): domain Bacteria; phylum Bacillota; class Clostridia; order Oscillospirales; family CAG-272; genus SIG710. The sequence continues at coordinate 819 of JBJFAQ010000190.1, read as the reverse complement.
ATCGGCGGAAACAGTACGCACCACCAGTTTTTCCCCTTCGCCTCGCCTATGCAAAGTCTCACCGAAAGATACGTGCCGCAGGGGAACGCAACGCTCTCGTAATCGCGCGTCGGATAATATTCCTCGCCTATCGTGATGGAAACTTCGTCAAAAGAGCCGCGCGCGGCAAGCGTTTCGCGCGCCGTTCGGCAGATAAGCTCGCTGTTTTCGCGCAAAATCGAAATCGCCTCCTCGCGCGTCTCTGCGTCCGCGAGCAGAGATGCGGCAAGCTCAACGACGCTGTCCCTCACCGCCAGCTTGTTTGCCTGATCCTCCTCGCTGTCGGAGCTTGCAAGCACGTGAAAACGTATTACGCTGTCGTATATTTTGCCCTCTCCGTGAACGGGCAGAAGTCCTATCACAAGAGTGACCGAAACAAGCAAAAGAAGTATCGCAAATGCCTTTTTTTCCATGATAAGTACCCCACTGTTTTTTGATGTCGGGGTTATTTTTGCCTAAGTACAGGCTGAATATTCATTTTTTGCGGTTTTTGGCATTTTTTGAAACAAAAAACAAGAATTATCGCGTTCCGCAAAGCATATGCTTAAAAAAAGGAGGTGTGAGAATGCTTTTTGTTCGCAGCGCGTCGCCGGACAGGCCGCGCACAGGCATTTTTATCCGTGCCGCCGCGCTTATTCTTCCTCTTCTGATGCTTTTTTCCTGCTCAGGAGACCGGCAGATGAGGACGGAGAGCGGAGGCGTTCTCACTCCCGACCCGCTTCAGAAAACCACGGTAGGTCTGTTGAATCCCGACGCGGAGGTGAGGGGAGTGTGGATCGC
>JBJFAQ010000189.1:0-3184 GCA_051887995.1 Eubacteriales bacterium | reverse complement strand
CGCCGAAAAACACCGCGTCCGCGCCGCCGTCAATTGCAGCCTCAAGCGCCCTCATCGAGCCTGCGGGCGCAAGCAGCTCCGGTATCGCCGTTTTTTTATCCTTTTCCATATGTATCAGAGCTTGTCGGTCTTTATTCCGTGCTTTTCAAGCAGTGCCCTCAGCTTCTCGTTCTCGGACGTAAGACGGTTTATCTGCGCCGCGCGCAGCGCGTTTTCAGCGTCCGAAGCGCGCAGCTTCTTCTGCATTTTTATTTTGTCCGAGCAGGCATCAAGCGCGCAGAGCAGCGCCGCTTCGTTTCTTGAACAGCGGCGGCAGGTAGTATTGATCTCTCTTATCTTGCGGTCAAGCACACCGACGATCTCATCGACGAATTCCGGACTTTCCTCGGTAATGACATTCATTTCCGTATCCGCTATCGTGATCGTATATTTCTGTTTCATATGATCCCTCTTTCTCCGCGCGCGGCGGCACGGCATATTTCAGAAATGCCCTTGCAATTTTGCAAAAAACAAATTATAATAGTCATTGTAAGATACGTAAACTATCCCACGCTATACATTATAATACAAAAATTGCCCGAAAGAAAGGGATTTTTGTTAAAAATCAAGAAATTTTGACGTTATTTTTTTCTAAAACGGGGGTTTATGCCCATTTCAGTGCGAAAAAGGTCGAAACGGAGAGAAAATGGAAAGCAAAAAAGCAAAAAAAGAAAGAGCGGCGCGCATAGTCGCACGCCTTAAAGAAGTATATCCGGAATCCGTATGCGCTCTTGAATACGGAGGAGAAGCGTGGAAGCTACTCGTCATGGGCAGACTTTCGGCGCAGTGTACGGACGAGAGGGTGAACATCGTCTGCCGCGAGCTTTTCGCAAAATATCCCACTGCACGAGCCCTTGCCGATGCGCCGCTTTGCGACATAGAGAGCATCATACGCCCGTGCGGACTGTTCCGAACAAAAGCCGAATCCCTGAAGGCCTCCTGCACAATGCTCTGCGACACGTTCGGCGGAGTTGTGCCGGACGACATGGACACGCTTCTGACTTTTCCCGGCGTCGGACGCAAAATTGCAAATCTTCTGCTCGGAGACATATACGGAAAGCCCGCCGTCGTCGCCGACACGCACTGCATACGCATCTGCGGCAGGCTCGGATTCTATCCCGAAACGCTAAAAGACCCGCACAAGGTTGAAATCATAATGTCGGGAATTGTAGAGCCTGCGGAGCAGAGCGCCTTTTGCCACCGCATCGTGATGTTCGGCAGAGAATACTGCATGGCGCGCTCGCCGCGCTGCACGGAATGCCCGCTTGAGGCGCTCTGCCCAAAATTTCCGTCTGTAAAATAAAATCCCTGCGCGTAAAACTCTTCCGCAGAGAAGCTCATAAATATGCCTTAGCGCCGCCGCAGAAAACTGCGACGGCGCCCTATTTATCCGATTGCGGCAACGGGTTTTAAGCTACTTGCCTGATATACAAGGTCAATTGAGGCTTTCTCTCCCTCATATTCTATCTCAACACGGTACATTGCCTTTCCCTCAGGAAGCGGACATATTATTTTAAGGCAAAAATCCTCTCCCGTCTCACTGTATGCGACAAATTCGTCGCTTCCCGTCTCAGCGCCGCTTTCGTCGTACGTCACGCCGAGCACTCTTACAACGCTCCCCTCGTGCCTCGGAACGATATAGACCGAGTGGCGGTCTGCCCCTTCAAGCACATAGGTCTGCGCCGCCGAATACGGACAGTAATATTCCCGCGTGTCAAGATATCCGAGCGCGTTTTCTGAATTTTCTTCAATATCAAAGTCGTAGAATCTGGTAAATTCAAACCGCTTTCCGAGCGTCGCCTTAAAAAGACTGCCGAAATCCTCATACGGAATCTCGTAGTATTTCAGTCCGCAGACATAAGGGAAAAGCACATAGGTATTGCAGATAAACACAACGCCTTGAGAGCTTAGATAAAAATTTTCGTCCGCGATAAGAGTCGGAATCGTCTCTTTATAATTGTCAAACAGGAACTCGCTTTCTTCATCGGTCTCTGCCATCTCAAGTATAATCGGCGCGGCAAGAGAACAAAGCTCGTCAACATCCCCGAAAAGCTCCGAAAGCGAGACGGCATGACCGTCCAAAAGGTCAAAAACAACGCCTGTCTCGTTTGCGGTCGAGTGCGCTCCGCCGAAATAGAAATCCTCGCGGATACGGAAGCTTACGTACCTTTCACCGATGTATTCCGTGCTGTACTGAAGGGAATAAATGAAGGTACACCAGTAATCGGTCTCGTTGCTGTCAAGCAGGGCGCGCGAATTTGCAAGCACCTCGTCCGCCGTCTTGTAATATTCTTCTTTTTTTTGAGTAAAATATCCTTCGATTGCCTTCTGCGCTCCCGAGTTTCCCGGAACTTTTATCTGAGGCAGGACAAGCTTGCCGGAAAAAAGCTGTATCTTTCCCGTATCGTCAAAAACGTCATACGGTTCTTCGGTATACACAATATCCACCGGAGGCTCTGTTATCTCATCGGTTTTTTCAGTGTCCTCAGGCGGAAACAAATCTGTTGATTCTCCCTCGGTATCGTCGCCTGACGCTGCCGGAACGCCCGCTGACACCGCGCACGAGTAAAGCAAAAAAGAAAGAGCAAGCACAATACATGTCAGACAGATTTTCTTCATATAAACATCACCCTCTTAAAGTATGCGCCGTAGAATTTAAAACAGTATAATACATTTTTCCTTTTTTGTCAAGCGCTGTGCCTTTCGCCATACCCCGTGACAAGCGCGGAAAAGAAAAAAGAGCCTCTGATACTTTGCACACATATAGAGCAAAGTATCAGAGGCATTTTCTTCTACAAATCGTTTTTCACAAGATCCTCAAACGATTCTCTTTTTATAACGGCAAAATCCTCTCCGTCCTTAAGTGCAACAACGGCGGGGCGGGGAATACGGTTATAATTGCTCGCCATCGAATAGTTATACGCGCCTGTCACAAGCACCGAGAGAATGTCTCCTCTCACAGGCTTCGGAAGCGTTACGTTCTCCTGAAGCAGATCGCCGCTCTCACAGCACCTTCCGGCGACGGTACACACGTAATCGGGCTTGTCCATCATACGCGACGCAAGACATACGGTATATTCCGACTGATACAGCGCATATCTGGGATTGTCCGTCATTCCGCCGTCCACGGAAACATAGTTTCTAA
>JBJFAQ010000188.1:0-3191 GCA_051887995.1 Eubacteriales bacterium | reverse complement strand
CAAAGGTCGTTTTCGTACATTTTTTTGTCGATATCATTAAGAATCGTGACCTTTTTGCGGCTCCAGTCCGGGGCGAGAAGCGTTTTTTCCATTCCGTCTCCCGTGAGCCTGCATATAACGATGTCCTCCGGAAGAAACGTAAGCGCGCGGCAGACAAGGTCTATATATTCACTGCGACCGAGCGGCGTGTAAAGACCGCCCTCGTACATTGCCGCAAGCGCCGTTCCTTTTATGACGTGCATTAGGTGCAGCTTGACCTGATCCGGGTGGAGCGCCGCGACGTCGCGCACACTTTTCATCATGGTTTCTTGACTTTCGCCCGGAAGTCCGAGAATGAGATGAACGCATATTGACACTTTTTTTGCTCCCTCTCTCAGACGGTAAAATCCGTCTTTGAAGGCATCAAAGGTGTGCCCGCGGTTGATGAGCTTTGCAGTCTTGTCGTCCGAGGTCTGAAGCCCAAGCTCGACGGTCACGTCTGTCACAGCCGAAAGCTCGTTCAGATATGAGATGACGTCCGGCGGCAGGCAGTCTGCTCTTGTTGCGATGCTTAGCCCCACTACGCCGTCAAAGCGAGCGGCTTCCCCAAAATTTCTTTTCAGAACGTCAAGCGGCGCGTAAGTGTTCGTGTGTGCCTGAAAATATGCGATACATCGGCTCGTATCCCATTTTGACGCGAGCTTTGAGCGCGTTATTCGGTACTGCTCAGAGAGCGGAAGCGCAGGGGACGCGGCAAAATCACCGCTTCCGCGTCCCGAGCAGTATATACAGCCGCCTACACCGCATTTTCCGTCGATGTTGGGGCAACTCAGACCCGCGTCAAGCGGAATCTTTGCGCATTTTCCTCCGTACCGTTTTTTCATATAGTAGTCATAGGTATAATACCGCTTGTTGCTTTCGGAATACGGAAACGGATTTGTGTCTTTCTGGTTCATCAGAAAATCCTTTCGTCGAAAAAACTGCCCGTAAGCACGGGCAGTTTTTTATTTTTCAAGTAATTTTTCAATCGCGGCGAGCTTTACACAGCAGACAAGGACTTCAACTGCGGCAACAAGCTCCTCGTCGGAAGGAAATGTAGGCGCAATGCGGATATTTCTGTCTCTCGGGTCTTTTCCGTAAGGATAAGTAGCGCCGACCGTCGTAAGAGTAACGCCGGCTTCTTTTGCAAGGTTATATGTTCTCTTTGCACAGCCGTCCATAACGTCAAGGCTGATGAAATATCCTCCGAGCGGATTTGTCCATTCTGCAATTCCGGTGTCTCCGAGCTCCTCTCCGAGGATCTGAAGCACTGTTTCAAATTTCGGACGAATAATTCCGGCAAGCAACTTCATATGCGTGCGGATATTTTCGGCATTTTTGAAGTATTTCACGTGGCGAATCTGGTTGATTTTGTCAAAGCCTATGGTCTGAACGCTCATGATAGGCTTTATCTGAGCCATATTGTTGTCGCTTGCGGCAAAAATGGCTACGCCGGAGCCCGGAAATGAGATTTTGGAGGTTGACGCAAAATAGAAAACAATGTCTTCGTTTCCGAATTTCTTGGCTTCTTCAAAAATGTCGAGAAGCTCGTCGCGTTTGTCCTCGTAAAGGTCATGAACCGCATATGCATTGTCCCAGAATATACGGAAATCCGGTGCGGCGGGTTTCAGTGCGGCAAAACGGCGCACCGTTTCGTCCGAATATGTGATTCCCTCGGGATTTGAGTATTTCGGACAGCACCAGATGCCTTTTACCGAGCTGTCGGAGGAGACGTATTTTTCCACTTCGTCCATGTCAGGTCCTGTGGGGGTCATGGGCACGGTTATCATTTCTATTCCGAGCGATTCGCAGATGGCAAAATGCCTGTCATAGCCGGGGGCGGGGCAAATGAATTTGATTTTCCCCTGTTTTACCCATGGCTCGCTTCCGCCGCATACTCCGTAGAGCATTGCGCGCGCAACGGAGTCGTACATGAGGTTAAGGCTGGAGTTGCCGGCGACGATTATATTCTTTTCCGGGATTCCGTAAAGCTCGGAAAACATTCGCTTGGCTTCGGGAATACCGTCAAGCAGACCGTAGTTGCGGCAGTCGATTCCGGCTTCCGACATGCAGTCGTCCCCGCTTGCGATGACGTCAAGCATGCCTGAGAGCAGGTCAAGCTGCTTCCTTCCCGGCTTTCCGCGTGAAAGGTCAAGCGAAAGACCGAGAGATTTGTATTTTTCGTATTGCTTTTTCAGTTTTTCTTTGTTTTTTTCAAGCTCTGCTCTTGAAAGGGAGGCATAGTTCATAGTTAGTATAACCTTTCGGGAAAAATAGTATCAGAATTCGGCGTTTCCGGTTGTTCTCGGGAAAAGCTCCACATCGCGGATATTGGTAATGCCCGTGATGTACATGATAAGACGTTCAAAACCGAGACCGAAACCGGCATGCTTTGTTCCGCCGAATTTACGGAGCTCAAGATACCACCAGTAGTCCTTTTCGTCAAGCCCGAACGATTTTATGGATTCCTTCAGCACGTCAAGTCTTTCTTCACGCTGAGAACCGCCGATAAGCTCTCCGACGCCGGGAACAAGCATATCCATTGCGGCGACGGTTTTGCCGTCGTCGTTGCGGCGCATATAAAACGCCTTGATTTCCTTCGGATAGTCTGTAACGAACACGGGTTTTTTGAATATCTGCTCGGTAAGGAAACGTTCGTGCTCGCTCTGCATATCCATGCCCCAGGAAACCGGAACTTCAAAATTGTGTCCGCTCTTAAGGAGCAGGTCGATAGCCTCTGTGTATGTGACGTGTTCAAAATCGCTCTCGATAAGGCTTGTAATGCGTTCAAGCACGGTTTTGTCTATGCGCTGATTGAAAAATTCAAGCTCTTTCGGACATTCTTTGACAACATATTTCAGTACGTACTTTATCATGTCCTCGGCGAGCTTCATATCGTCCGCAAGGTCTGCGAAGGCTATTTCGGGTTCAACCATCCAGAATTCGGCGGCATGGCGCTGTGTGTTTGAAACCTCTGCACGGAAGGTAGGACCGAAGGTGTAAACGCCGCCGTAAGCGAGCGCGAAGCATTCTGCGTTGAGCTGACCGGAAACGGTAAGACTTGTCTTTTTGCCGAAGAAATCTTTCGTAAAGTCAACCTCTCCGTCCTCTGTGAGAGGGGGATCTTTGGGGTCAAGTGTGGTGACGCGGAACATTTCGCCCGCGCCCTCGCA
>JBJFAQ010000187.1:0-3220 GCA_051887995.1 Eubacteriales bacterium | reverse complement strand
GTAATTTGTATGAGTATGAAAATTACATTTCATCGCTCGCCATTTTCTCCTGCTTAACCTTGTGGTCGATGACGTGGCGGGAGGCAAGCTCGCGTCTTACATCGTCCACCGAAATTCCCATTTCGACCATCATCACCATAACGTGATAGGCAAGGTCTGCAATCTCGTAAACCGTTTCCTTTTTGTCGCCCGCCTTGCCCGCGATAATAACCTCGGTCGATTCCTCGCCTACCTTTTTAAGAATCTTGTCGATTCCCTTTTCAAAAAGATACGTCGTGTATGAGCCTTCCTTTTTTTCGGTTTTTCTTCCGAGAATGAGCTTCATCAGTGTTTCATAGGAGAACTCACTCAGCTCTTCGCTCTGCCAAATCTTATTTGTAAAGCAAGAATCGCTTCCGGTGTGGCAGGCAGGACCGTCCTTTTCGACAATTACCAGCAGCGCGTCGCCGTCGCAGTCCGCGGTTATGGAAACTATGTGCTGATAGTTGCCGCTTGTCTCGCCTTTAAGCCACAGCTCGTTCCTTGAACGGCTGAAAAAGCAGGTAAGTCCCTTTACCATCGAAATTTCAAGGCTTTCGCGGCTCATATAGGCAAGCGTCAGCACTTTTTTTGTGACAGCATCGACAACAATAGCGGGAATAAGTCCCTTTTCGTCAAATTTGAGTGAATTTATATCCATTTTACAGCCTCACTTTAATATTGTTCTTTTGAAGCTCCCTTTTAAGCTCCGGTATTTTTATTTCTCCGAAATGGAACACACTTGCGGCAAGCCCTGCGTCAACTTTCGGCAAAGCGGAAAACAGATTTATAAAATCCTCGGTTTTGCCCGCTCCTCCCGAGGCAATAACGGGAACGCTGACCGCGTCGCATACTGCTCTCAGCATTTCGATGTCAAATCCGTGCTTCACTCCGTCTGTGTCGATGGAATTGACCACGACCTCGCCCGCACCGAGAGCGACGCACCGTTTTATCCAGCCTATCGCCTCCATGCCGGTGTCGTCTCTTCCGCCTCTAGAAAAGACGCGGAACTCTCCGCTTACCCGCTTTACATCGACCGACAGCACAACACATTGACTGCCGTATCGCTCGGCGGCAAGGGAGATAAGCTCGGGATTTCGTATTGCACCTGAGTTTACGCTTACCTTGTCAGCGCCGCATTTAAGCACGCGGTCAAAATCCGCTACTGTGTTTATCCCGCCCCCGACGGTGAGAGGAACGAAAACCGTCCTTGCCACCTCGCGCAGAATGTCGGTAAAAAGCGCACGCCCTTCGGCAGATGCGGTAATATCGTAAAAAACAAGCTCGTCCGCGCCGTTTGCGCTGTAAAACTGTCCCAGCTCCACGGGCGAGGAAACATCGCAAAGTCCCGCGAAGTTCACGCCCTTTACCACGCGCCCGTCTTTTACGTCAAGGCACGGAATTATCCTCTTTGTTATCATTTTGCCACCTCTACTGCCTTGTGAAGGTCTATCGCACCGGTATAATACGCTTTGCCGATAACAGCGCCGTATATTCCCATTTCGGCAAGCGCTTTTACATCGTCTATGGAGGAAACTCCGCCGGACGCCGTAATTTTGACGGAAAAACGTTCGGAAAGCTCCTTGTACAGCTCACGGTTTGTTCCCCGCATGGCGCCGTCCTTTGAAATATCGGTGCAGATAAGGGCTTTGACGCCGATGTCTTGCATTTTTTGGCAGAAATCAAAGCAGGAATAGCTGCTTTTTTCCGTCCAGCCCCTCACCGCAACATATCCGTCTTTTATATCGACGCCGACAGCGATTTTCTCTCCGTACTCTGTCACGGCGCACCGCAGAAAATCCTCGTCGTCAACTGCCGCCGTGCCGAGTATTACCCTGTCAGCGCCGATTGACAGGTATTTTTCAACCGTTTCCATGTTCCGCACTCCGCCCCCGATTTCGGTGAACATCCGTCCGGACTCAATTATTCTCTTTACAACATCGAGATTGGGTGTAAGCCCTGTTTTTGCCCCCTCAAGGTCCACAAGATGCAGGTGGTCTGCTCCCGCACGGGCAAAATCAAGCGCCACGGAAACCGGGTCGTCGCTGTAAAACGTCATCTTGGAGTAATCGCCCTTGTAAAGCCGCACCGCACGCCCTCCGAAAAGGTCTATTGCAGGAAAAATATACATTCAGTCTCCCTCCCATTCGCAGAATGCGCGCAGTATGTCAAGTCCGATTTCGCCGCTTTTTTCGGGGTGAAACTGACAGCCACATACGTTGCCCTTTGCCACCGCCGCCGTAAGGGGCGCGCCGTACTCGGTGAGCGCAATGACGGAGCTTTCGCACTCCGCGCCGTAATAGGAATGGACAAAGTAAACAAATGCTCCCTCGTCCGTATATTTGAATATCGGGTGCTTTTTCTCGCCAAACGAAAGTGAGTTCCAGCCGATATGAGGTATCTTGTAATCACCGGGAACTACGTCTGAAATCGGACGCACAGAGCCGCCTATGAGCGAAAGTCCCTCATGCTCGCCGAATTCAAAGCTGCGCTCAAAAAGAAGCTGCATACCGAGACATATTCCCATAAGGGGCGTGCCCTCAGAGGCTTTTTCGCAAAGCACGCGGTCAAGTCCTGCGGCTCTCAGCTTTTCAGAAGCGTCGCCGAAAGCGCCGACGCCGGGCAGAATGATTCTCTCCGCCTTTTTTATGACGTCTTTGTCACCGCTGACAACAGCTTCTTTCCCTATATATGCAAGCGAGCTTTTCAGCGAAAACAGATTTCCGACGCCGTAGTCAACAATAGTCAGCATCAGAGAACTCCTTTTGAAGACGGAATCCGTCCGCTTCTCTTTTCGTCAAACATAACCGCATCTGCAAGCGCGCGGGACACTGCCTTGAACATGCCCTCTATTATGTGATGTGCATTCTCGCCCGCAAGCTGTTTTATGTGAAGCGTAACCTTCGCCTCGCGTGAAAACGCAATCCAAAATTCCTTTACAAGCTCGGTATCAAAATCCCCCACCTTGTCTGCTTTTATGTCGGCGTCAAAGCAAAGCATGCCGCGCCCCGAAATATCGACGGCGGCAATAATTAAAGCCTCGTCCATCGGAAGAATGATACTTCCGTAGCGCGCTATTCCCTTTTTGTCAAAGACAGCCTCGGAAAACGCCTGTCCGAGTGCAATTCCGATATCCTCCGCTGTGTGGTGATAATCCACCTCGCAGTCTCCCTTGCATGATACCTTAAGGTCGAAGCAGGAG
>JBJFAQ010000186.1:0-3229 GCA_051887995.1 Eubacteriales bacterium | reverse complement strand
AAAAAAATATACGCGCCCGACTCCGGATATCCGATTCCGGCAGACGGCACGGCAGATTTCAGAGGCACGGGCTGGACATTTGACGCTGATGTCGAAACCTGCACCGGAAACGCTACATTCCGTGACGTATCTGTGCTTAAAATAATAAACGACGACGGCACGAGGTGTTCAAGAGAGACCGCAGGATACGGAAAAACCTTCTCGTGGGACGATGTGCCTCCGGAGCTTTCGGAGCTTACGATAGGCGGAGTTCCTCTCGCAAACTACACCGTTACTTCAGACGAGGGCAATCTGATAGACTTTTCAGATGAAGTGACCTCGCTCCAGTCATGGATAACTCTGTACGCAGGCTCAGCACAGGGAGACAGCACCGGAGAAATTGTGCTGAAGGCTTACGAGGACATCGGTTTTACCGAGTACAGCGCAGTGCTTGAGGAAAACGTTCTTACCATTACGGTAAATCCGTACGGCGTTGACATATCCGTTGCGACAGAATATCTTAAAAGCATGTTAAATGAACGCGAATCGGAAACGATTACCGCAGTAAATGTAAAAAAGACAACCCTTGAAGGAACAAGTATGCTTGAAAACACCTATTACAAGCTGACGCATGACAAGGAGCTTAATGTCACTTATCTCGGAGGCTCAATCACGTACGGTCAGGGCGCTTCGTCAAAAGATGACAGCACCGGCACCTGCTGGACATCGCTCACCACAAAGTGGCTCAGAGAAAGCTTCCCGGATGCCGTCATAACGCCGAACAACGCCGGGATTCAGGACACCACCTCGGATTACGGTCTGTTCCGTCTCGAACGCGACGTCTTCTCGGAGAACATTCCGGACCTTCTCTTTATCGAATATACGTCAAACGACGGATATGAAAGCCCGAACGGCACGGAAAAGATTTCCGCCCGCACAGAATCCATTATACGCCTTGTGCGTGAGAAAAATCCTTACTGCGACGTAATTTTCATCTACACAAAGCCCACAGCAGACGCTATGACCGCCACCTCGCCCGTCTTTGCAGCGTCTCGCCAGCTCTCGGAATATTACGGACTTATTCAGCTTCCTGTCGGCGAAATTCTTTACAACAAGGTAATGACAGAAGATCTTCTTCTCGATTCGGTAACCGACAGAACAAAATACGGAAACAACACCCTGTCAAATGACTCCGTTCATCCGACAGACGAGGGCTATGCGCTTTACATGAAGCTCATCGGCGAATACCTGAACAGATACCTTGTTACAGATGCGCCGCAAAATCCGTCATACACCGCCGACACCCGTGATTCGCTCAACAGCAACATCATGCTGACGCCTAATATGTACAATATTACCGACGTTATCGCAGTTCCGGACGGCTGGACACTTACTGAGGGAAAGACCATCGGGCGCGGTCACAAGGCGGCGGAGAGCGTAAACTGGCTCTCTTCTTCCACGGTAGGCTCAGAATTTACCTTTACCTTCACCGGCAATGCTTTCGGACTCATGTTCTATCGTTCATCTGACGGCGCAGACATAGAATACAGCGTTGACGGAGGCGAATATACATCGTTTACAATCGGCGCGCTTTATAATCACATGAGAACAAAGCTTCTCGAATACAATCTCGAAAGCGGAACCCACACCGTCACGGTACGTGTCAAGGAAAGCTCCGCAGGCTCGGTTCTGAACGTTATAAAAATTATGGTAAACGGTACAATGACCACTCTCGGAGAATAAAACACAGACAAATAAGAAAAATCCGTGGCTGTCTGCCGATGGCGGACAGCCACGGATTTAAGCAGAAAGGATATTACCATGAAAAAAGAAACTCCGCGCACGATTCTGCTCCTTTTTATAATTGCGTCTGTTATGATTTTTGCCGTATCCTGCAAGCAAAACCGGGATGAGTGCGGCGATACGCTCCCGGATACCGAGCGCACAGCTCAGACATTGCTTGAAAGCTGGCAAAACTACACCATAATCCGCTCCGACACTTCTTCAGCCGAGATAAAAGCCGTCGCAAGCGAACTGCTCCGCACCGTCCGAAGCAAGACCGGCAAATCTCTCGCCATTTCCACCGACTTAGCTGCAAAAAACGAGCTTGAAATACGCATCGGAAAAACAAACCGTACTCCGGACGATGCGGAAGTGCTTAAAACTCTTGATTTCTCTGTTTCTTTTGAGGAAAAAGCCGTCATTATTCGCGGAGGCACGGACGAGGCGACAGCAAACGCTATGCGTTGGTTTTGCGACAACTGCGTAACGGAAAACGGCATTTTATCCTTTAAAGACTACAAATACAAAGCGGAATATGCACTTGAAAACGTAAATATCGGCGGAATACCTCTTGGCGACTTCACGGTTTCGTGCGATAAGGGATACGAGACCGAGCAGACAGCGCTTACGGCATGGATTACGGAGCAAACCGGAATTTTGCCGTCATTCAGAGAAAGCTCGGGAACAATCAGGCTCGAATCCTCCGCCTCGCTCGGATACAGAGACATAAAAGTATGCCTTGAGGGAAACACCGTTGCGCTCACAGTGCACGATTTCGGCGCTTCCATGTCGGAGGCTGTCGATTTCTTCAAAGAAATTCTCGCAGACCGCGTTTCTGACAACATAGATAAACTTGACGAACGAAAAAAATCGGTCGGAGGAACAAACATGCTCTCAAACACCTTTTACATGCTGTCTGAGGAAGGCAGACTGAACATTGCATACCTCGGCGGCTCAATTACATACGGTCAAGGAGCGACAGAATATAAAAACAACTGGGTCTCCAACACGACTGCATGGTTTGCAAAGCACTTTCCCGAGGCTGAGATTACCGAAAACAACGCCGGAATATGCGACACCTGCTCTGATTACGGTCTTTTCAGACTTGAGCAAGACGTTTTTGAGAGCGGAACTCCGGATCTCATCTTCATTGAATACACCTCAAATGACGGAGGTGAAAAGAAAAAAATATCAATACAGACCGAATCAATAATCAGGAAGATTTATGAAAAAAATCCATACTGCGATATAGTTTTCATATATACAAAGCCGATGACGGAATACGAAGGTCTTTCGGTTTATGAAGCCGACCATGAATTATCGGAGCATTACGGACTTATGGAGATCGGAGCAGGGCAGCTTCTCTGCCGCACCATGCTGCGCGATTATCCGTCGGAGGACGGAAAATACGGCGCTTCTCCTCTCTCCGCCGACAGGGTTCACCCGACAGATGAGGGCTACGCGCTCT
>JBJFAQ010000185.1:0-3239 GCA_051887995.1 Eubacteriales bacterium | reverse complement strand
GGTACAGCAGTCCTCATATGGCTGTATCGACGTCTCAAAAGTATCTATTTTTCTTGCAATCTGCACGATTTCTTCCTTATCCATACCGATGCACGGACGGAAAACAGGCATTGAAACGCAGGAATTTGTCACCGCAATCGCCTGCATTGTCTGAGAGGCTACCTGCCCGACACTTTCCCCTGTAATGAGAGCTCCGCAATCCTGCTTTTCTGCGATTTTTTCCGCAATCGTCATCATAAAGCGCCGCAGAAGCAAGGTAAAGTAATCTTCGTCGCAGTTTTTCACAAGCTCTTCCTGAATATGGGTAAGCGAGACTATATGGACAAGCATGCTGCCGGAATATCTCGTGACGAGCTTTGCAAGCTCAAGCACCTTCTCCTTTGCGCGTTCGCTTGTATAGGGGAAGCTCTCAAAATGGACGGCTTCGATTTTTACCCCTCGCTTTGCCATCATATAGCCTGCAACGGGGGAATCTATGCCTCCGGAGAGCAGAAGAAGCCCCTTGCCGCTCGTTCCGACCGGCATTCCGCCCGCGCCCTTAAAGCGTCCGGCGGTAATATACGCGGCGCGCTCGCGCACCTCGACCTTTACCGTTACCTGCGGCGAGTGAACGTCAACGCGCATATGCGGGCAGGCAGAAAGAATATATCCGCCGACCTCGGCCGCTATCTCGGGAGAGGCGAGCGGAAAGCGCTTGTCGGAGCGCTTCGCTTCCGCCTTGAAAGTCTTTTTGCCTTCAAGAAAGCGCGGGAGGTACTCCCTTACTGTCTTCTCGATGCTTTCCATATTCTTTTCGCAAACCGCGGCACGCTCAATTGCCACAATGCCGAAAACTCTTGAAAGTGCGCCGAACACCGCGTCAAGATCGGCGTCCTCGCTTAACGGCTCGACATATACCGTGCTCTGCGCGCGCGAAATATCGAACTCCCCGTATGGGTGCAGGCGGTATTTCAGCTCTTTGCAGAGCGTATTTTCAAAAAAGCTGCGGTTTGTTCCCTTGAGAACAATCTCGCCGTATTTGCAGAGAAAAATCTCTTTCATTTTCATAACCTCATTCTGTTTCTTCTCCGTTATTATCGGGGGTGATAAGCTCCGTTGCCTCCGCGAGCCGCTCGGACGCGACATATATGTCACTGCCGAACATTGTGCCCGTGCCGGTGATTATCCGCACGGCGTCCCCCGCTCCGCGGTCGCGCACAAGATACGGTATCTCCGCGTCCCTCAGTATGCTCTCAAGCACGGCAAGTTCCTCCGGAGAATAGACGGTGCAGAGCAGCTCGGCGTTTTCAGTTACCGGCGATGCGGGTTTATCTGTCCCGAACAATTTGTCAAAAAACATGTGCACAGCTCCTTTCGGTGTTTTCTTAATCTATATTATCATATTTTTTCCCTTCTTACAAGGGGAAAAGGCTCTCTTTTTTGTTTTGCGCGCTCCGAATATGCACTTTTCATAAATAAAGTATATGTTTTTTTACCGATTTGTGCGCTTTTTTTGACGAAAACTCTTGACAAAAGCCAAAATGTGTGTTATCATAGTATCGCTTTAACAAGCTAAAGTGTTTTTTGTAAAAAAGGAGAAAACAAGATGAAAAAGATTACAGCTCTTATTCTCGCACTTGTTATGTGCGTATTCTGCTTTGCAGCATGTAAGAAAAATGACACAGAGAAAGACAGCGACACAAATGCCGTCTCAGATACGGCAAACGATACCCAAAAAGTATCCGACAGCGACCTTGACTATATAAAGGACAAGGGAACAATGATAATCGGAATCACAGACTTTGAGCCTATGGACTTTATCGGCGAGGACGGCGAATGGACCGGCTTTGACGCAGAGCTTGCAAGAGCCGTATGCGAAAAACTCGGCGTGACGCCCGTTTTCCAGGAAATCTCATGGGCAGCAAAGGAAACCGAGCTTGAAGCAAAGTACATCGACTGCATCTGGAACGGTCTGACCATTAACGACGCGCGCAAGGCGGCAATGAGCATGACTGACCAGTATATGCTCAATAAGCAGGTCATAGTCGTTCGTCTGGAGGACGCCGAAAAGTACACAGACCTTGCTTCTCTTGCAAATGTGACCGTTGCCGCCGAATCCGGCTCTGCCGGCGAGGAAGCGGTTGCAGAAAAGCTCCCGGACGCAAACTATGTTGAAAAAGAAGTGCAGATCGACGCGCTGACAGAACTTAAATCTCTGACAGTTGACGCGGCAGTGCTCGACTACACGATGGCATATTATCTTATAAATAAAGAAGGCAGTGATTTTGCAGACCTTGTGATTCTTGACCTTGACATCGCGGATGAGGAATATTACGGCATCGCATTCCGCAAGGGAAGCGACGCAACCGCTGCCGTAAACGGCATCCTCTCCGAGCTTGCCGACGCCGGAACGCTTGTCGAGATCGCCGAAAAGTACGGACTTGAAGACGCAATCGTTATCGGCTGATTCCACGTTAGATTAAGATTTCTTCATAATAATCCTCTTAAACCTAAGACATGGACAGACGCTATGCGGCGTCCGTTCCATGCCTTTCGGGCTTTAAGGGGCGGATACGCTAAACTTTGACGCGGCGAATGCCGCCGTGCGGAAAGGCATTTCTTTACATATGTTTACTGATGTTGCTCTTGCGCTCTGGGAAGGCTTTGAAATGACCCTTCAGCTGTTTGCCCTGACGCTTCTGTTTGCGCTCCCGCTCGGACTTATACTCAGCTTCGGCTCAATGAGCCGCTTCAGACCTCTTAGGTACCTTGTCAAGGTTATCGTCTGGATAGTGCGCGGCACGCCTCTGATGCTTCAGATTTTTGTCGTGTTTTTTGTTCCGGGACTGGTTTTCAAAAACCCGATTTTTGCAAACCGCCGTTTCCTTGCGGCGCTTATCACATTCGTCATCAACTATTCCTGCTATTTCTCGGAAATTTACCGCGGGGGCATAGAATCCATATCCGTCGGGCAGTACGAAGCAGGGCAGGTTCTCGGCATGTCGAGAACCCAGACATTTTTCCATGTTGTCCTCCTTCAGGTCGTTAAACGTATCCTGCCGCCTATCAGCAACGAAGTCATTACTCTTGTCAAGGACACCTCGCTTGTGCGCGTCATCTCGGTTATCGAAATAATAAAGGTGGCGGAAAAATATGCAAACAAGGGTCTTATCTGGCCTCTTTTCTTCACCGCAGTCTACTATCTCGCGTTCAACGGTCTGCTTACGCTTCTTTTCGGCTATCTCGAAAAGAAAATGGAT
>JBJFAQ010000184.1:0-15040 GCA_051887995.1 Eubacteriales bacterium | reverse complement strand
AAAGGACTGAGAAGATGAGATACTGCGATATTCGCGCGCGACTGCGCGCGGCTGGAATAGAAAGCGACGCACATGAGGCCGCGCTGCTGCTCTCGCATTTTGAGGGCGTTCCGCGTGCGGAGATTCCCATGCTCGGCGAGCGGGATTTCAAATCGGATGCGCTTGAAGCCGCGCTTTGCCGCAGAGAAAAGCACGAGCCGCTTCAGTATATTATCGGTGAGTGGTACTTCATGGGCGAAAAATACATCGTAAACGAAAATTGCTTGATTCCGAGGCAGGATACGGAGCTTCTTGTCGAGACTGCCGTAGAATTGCTTCCGACGGGAGCCGTGTTTGCCGATTTCTGCACGGGGAGCGGCTGTGTTGCGGTGTCGACACTTTCGGCAAGATGTGACACGCGCGCCTTTGCAATTGAGCTGTTTGACGCGGCGCTTGAACTTGCTGTGCAAAATGCAAAAATAAACGGCGTCGCCGAGCGTTTTTCTCCTGCTGTCGCGGATGTGACAAAGCCTTTGCCGCTTGACAATGACATTCGCTTTGACGCAATAATTTCAAATCCGCCGTATATCAGAACGGGGGAGCTTGATTTGCTTTCGGACGAGGTAAAGCATGAGCCACGCGCCGCGCTTGACGGCGGTTCTGACGGGATGGATTTTTACCGCGCAATACTGAGAAACGGCACTCCGTGCCTTAAAGAAAACGGTTTTTTCGCTTTTGAAATAGGCTCGGACGAAGGCGTAGACATACGCCGTATTGCCGAAATGAACGCCTTTTCCTGCGAGCTTCGGAAGGATCTCTGCGGCAATGACAGGGTCGCAGTCCTCAGAAAACGCATAAAATGAAAGATGAGCCGGGAAAGACCCGGCAAGCACACTTTTTGGAGGTTTTTTATGAATATTTTGGTTCTTGCGGGCGGTTTAAGTCCGGAACGCGACGTGTCTCTTTCTTCCGCGTCCCTTATTTCCGCCGCGCTTCTGAAAAAAGGGCACAGGGTTTGCCTTGTGGACGTATACGAGGGGCTTCCCGAGGGTACGGCGCCCTCACGTGAGCTTTTTGTATCTGAGAGAAGCGATACATATAAAGTTGATGAAAAGATCCCGAATCTTGACGAAGTGATAAAACGGAACGGTGGACGGCGTGAGCTTGTAGGCCCCGGTGTCATTGAGCTTTGCACTCTTGCGGACGTGGTATATATCGGACTTCACGGCGCAATGGGAGAGAACGGTCAGCTTCAGGCGCTGCTTGATATCTACGGCGTTCATTATACCGGCTCCGGGTATCTCGGAAGCGCACTTGCAATGAATAAAGAACTTGCCAAAAAGCTGATGTCGGGCGCACTCGTGCCGACGCCTGACGGAGTGCTGTGCGACCTTAAAAAGGACAATGCGCGCGACATGGTGAAGGCAATCGGTATCCCCTGCGTTATAAAACCGTGCAGCTGCGGTTCAAGCGTCGGGGTTTCCATAATCGAAACAGAAGCGGAGCTTGATGAAGCGCTTTTGCTTGCCGAAAAATACGAGGATCAGATAATCATTGAAAAACGAATCGTCGGCAGGGAAATGACTGTTGCAATACTTGACGGCGAAGTGCTTCCCGCCGTTGAAATAATCCCGAAAAACGGCTATTATGACTATAAAAACAAGTACCAGAGCGGACTTACGACAGAAATCTGTCCCGCACATATAACCGCCGCGCAGTTTGAGAAAATGGCGGACTATACGCGCAAAGCTTTTGAGGCGCTGAGACTTCGCGGCTTTGCGAGAATGGACTATATCCTGACAGAGGACGGCGAGGCATACTGCCTTGAGGCGAACACTCTGCCGGGTATGACGCCGACAAGCCTGCTCCCGCAGGCGGCGGCAGCGGTCGGAATAAGCTATGAGGAGCTTTGCGACCGCATTGTGCGCATGGCGCTCAGATGACGTTATTTGCAATGCAGTATGTCTTTATTTGCAATTTACAGCAGACGTTATTTGCGGTAAAATAAAGCGGAAATATAAGAACAGCAAGTTTTTTCCGAAAAGGAGACAGATATGAAAAAGATCGGATACGCCGTCCTTGGGCTCGGCATCGGCATGGCTCACTGTGAGGCCGCGGAAGCCTCGGAGAACGCTGAGCTTGTTGCGGCGTGCGACATTGACACGGCAAGACTTGAAAAGTTTCACAAGATGTATCCAAATGCGCGTCTCTATACGAGCTTTGACGAGCTTATCGAAGCGCCCGATATTGACATAATCAGCATATGCCTCCCAAGCTATATGCACGCTGATTTTGCGGTGCGTGCAATGGAAAAAGGAAAGAACGTGCTTGTGGAGAAGCCGCTCGACATCACGCCGGAGCGCGCGCTTCTTATCGAAGAGGCACGCATAAGAACGGGAATGAAGGCGGGAGTTGTTCACCAGAACCGCTTTAACCTCAATATGTATCCGATAAAAGAGGCGGTCGACGCGGGCAGGCTCGGAAAGATAAATCTCGGAACGTTTGCGGTCAAGTGGTACCGCGAGCAGTCTTATTATGACCGCGGCGGCTGGAGAGGAACGTGGGAATATGACGGCGGAGGTTCTCTTATGAATCAGGCGATTCATACCGTTGACCTTATGCATTGGCTCATGGGAGACGTAAGCTCGGTCACGTCTGTAATGAATATCTGCGAGCATAAAATAAGCACGGAGGACCTGACCGCCTCCCTCGTCCGTTTTAAAAGCGGTGCGGTGGCGACCTTTGTCAGCACGACCTGCGCATATCCCGGAGTTTCGACTGAAATAATGCTTTACGGCTCGGGAGGAAGCATTGAGGCAGACGCGGATATGATAAAAACGTGGAAGATGCGCGACAGCGATGACGAGGATGAAGAGGAAGAAACCATGCTCGAACGCTACGGCCGCGGCAACAGAAGCGCTTCCCGCTTTGAGCCTGACAAGCTGTACGGACACCGCCATGTTGTTGAGGACATGATACTTGCCGTGAAGGAGGGACGCGATCCCCAGATACTTCCGTCAGACGCTGTCGAAAGCGTGAAAATAGTACATGCGATTTATGAATCTGCACAAGCGGGAAAGACCGTATACCTTTGAAAAGGTGTTTTTATACAAAAATTTCCGTAAAATGAAGTTTTTTCGGAAAAGGCTTGACAAAAAGTTTTCTTTGCATTATAATATACTAACATAGGACTGCTATATCTTTTTGATTTTAAAGATTCATAAGGTAAATCATATATAAGATTCTTGTACGGAGGCGGGATAATGAAGGACAAAACATATTGCAGAAAGCGCTATGTTCAGCCCGATGTTTCAATTGTAAATATTGATGCGGAAAATGTGATTTGCACAAGCGGCGACGTTGAGTTGAATGCGGGCGACTTCTTCTCTGTCCATTATATTGACAGGATAACGAGTGTCGATTAAGTAAGAAATACGAAAGTTTTCGGAGCAGAGAATATTTTGAGTTTAAAAATCGGGTCATGGCTGACATTTGGACGCTTTTTGCTGTCTGAAAGCATGACGTACTGCGAGGAAATCACGAAAAGAGCAGAGATAAAACCTCTGCTCTTTTTCTATGGTATGAGAGTGCGGCGGGGGCTGCATTGCAGCTGTCCCGCCCTCATACGCTTACAATCGGCGGGGCTTATCAAAGCAGTAGCGGAAAGCCTCGTAAGACCTGTTACAGCTCCCGCGCCAAGTCCGGCAATAAAATAAATAAGCCGGGTTATATATTTTAATTTTTAATATAATCCGAACAACCGAAGTAGCTTCTGCCAGAAATTCAGCTTCTCCGCAGGTTTTTCGGCTGTGGCCTCAGGCTCGGGAATTTCAACGGCTTCCGTGTTTATAACGAACTGTACTGAGGAGACCTCCGTGTTTTTGTCCGAAATAAAGGAGACGGTTTCGTATTCCTTTGTCATGGAATCTAATATATCGGAAAGCTCTTCTGTCGCGGCACTGTCAATGAGGTCTGTTTCTTTGCGCAGTTTTCCTGTGCCGTCTTTCAGCTCTTCCGCGCCGCTGACAAGCTCCTCTGTGCCCTCCGAAAGGGCGATTCCGCCATCGACAAGTTCCCGCGCGCCGTCTGAGATTTCGGCAAAGCCGTCATACAGCTTTTTAACTCCGTCCGTATATTCGATTATACCGTCATCAAGCTTTGCGTATTCTGACGCAAGAGTATTTATTCCGTCCGATAGAAGCGACATATCTGCCATCATTTTGCTGAGATAATCTGCAAGACTGCATATTGCCGCGTCAAATTCCGCGTATTTTATATTCAGTTCATTTGCGCCGGAAAGAAGCTGCTCGGTAGCGCCGGAAACGGCGGTCATATATGTTTCCGTCGCGCTTATCATAGCATTATTTCCCGATAGAAGCTGAGCGATTGTTTCAAGCTGTGCAATCTGTGCGGAAAGTGCCGACGCCTGCTCTGCTTGCTCCGGAAGGTTCTGAATCTGCGCAAGAGCGGCTTTAAGCTCTGCAATTTGCGATGTCAGCTGATTTATTGCCTGATCGTTGCCTTCCCTGAGAGCGTCAACGTCAAGTCCGTTTGCACGGAGAGCTGTCTTGTATCCGTCAACGCTCAAACTGCTTTGAAGCGTAGCAATTCCGGAGCATAGGCTGTCGATTCCGGAGGATATCTGTGCGGAGGCGGCTGTAAGCTGCTCAAGCTCGTCGGTGCCCTCGGAAACGGCGGAAAGTGAGGAGCGAATGGTAATAAGCGCGTTTTTTATCTCCTCCGAGCCGTTTTTCAGCTCTGAGGATTTGCTGTTTAGCTCTTCAAGTCCCTTTTGCGCCGTATCAATGCCGTCACGTAGCTTTTCGATTCCGTCTTTTAAATCGGAAGCGCCGTCTTTTACTTCCTTCGCTCCGTTATACAGCTCATTTGCGCCATCGTCAAGCTCTTTTGCTCCGTTTTTCAAATCGGAAAGGTTTCCGTCATAGTCAATGTCAAGTCCGAGATTCATTCTGATGCCGACAATTTGCGCGGACGGCATTTCAAAATTTGTCACGTCTGCGGTGACAGTGCGGTCAAGTCCGCTTCCTGCAAGCGCCGTATATGTAATCTGCTTTTTACTGCCTTCGTTTGCGACGGTTGCGCCGGGCGCTTTAATATTTTTGCATATTTTTGTGTCAAGTGTAAAGGTACACTGAAGGGAATAACTGTCATAAAAATCGCGGGCGCATTTTTTGTTCTCGCAAATAAGAATTTTGATTTCGAGCCTGCCGCTTTTGCCTGCAATTTCATCTGCGGATAGCTCTTTTCCGTCAAGAAAGTAGCGCAATGAGATGTTCCACGGTATCTCGGCATTTTCAAGCGTTCCCTGATAGTATATTTTTTCGTTTTCAGCCGAGACAATGCGAATCTCATCTCCGTTTTGCGTAATTTTCCCTTCAATATTCATCAGCTTAACGAAAGAGTACTCGCCGTAATCTGTAATCTCTCCGCCCTCAAAGCTGTTTACTGCATATATATTGTTAATACTTCCGTCCGCCTTAGCCTTTATGTAAATTACCTCTTCCTTTTCAGAAGCATATGCGGGAAGTGAGGCGCCGCCGAGCAGGGCAAGTGCAAGAAAAGCGGATATAATTTTCTTTTTCATAATCAGACCTCCGTTATTTATTTGATACAAAATTTGTTTTAAGGGTTGTTCTGCGTATAAATCCGTCAAAGAGGTAAAGCAGTCCCGGCAAGACAAAAAAAACGATTACAAGCGAGCATACGGCGCCGATGCCGACAAACATACCGAGCTGTGCGAGAAGCCCGTGAGTTGAGATGTTGCCAAGGAGCAGACCGACAACAGTCAGCACGCTTCCCGAGGTGAGAATTGAAACCGTAACGGTCGAAACCGTTTTCGGAACGGCATCTTTCTTTGACATGCTGTGCCTAAATTCGATATATCTGTCAGTCATGAGAATTGCATAGTCCACGGTTGCACCGAGCTGTACCGAGCTTATAATCAGGTATGCAATATAGAATACCTCGCTCCCTCTGAAATACGGTATGGCAAGATTTACCCATATTGCGGTTTCTATTGCCAGAACGAGAATGACGGGCAGGGAGATGGATTTCATCGTCAGCAGGAGCACTATAAATACCGCGGCAATCGCAATAAGATTGACAAGCACCATATCGCTTTTTACGGTTTCCATGAGGTCGTAGGTGCTTACGCCCTCACCGGCAAGATAGTAGCTGTCCGGATAGTATTTCTGCGCGATTTCGTGTATTTTACGAACAAGCTCAAAGGTGTCGCCGCCCTCATACGCCGCGTCAAGCGAAATCACCATTCTGCTGTAATTTTCGGAGCATAAAAGTGAAAGCGTTTCGCTGTCAAGATATTCTTCGGGAATTTCCGCGCCGACAGTGTCGACATAAGAGATAATATCCGTTACCTCAGGCAGCTCATGAAGCTCAAGGGAAAGCTCCTTTTCCGTTTGCCTGCTTCCTTTCGGCACGAGAAGGACATATGTATCCCGCTGTCCGAATATCTCTTCGATTTCGGCGGTATCCTTGCCGAGCTTTGTCTTTTCACCGAAAATTTCGGAAGACCCGTAAAGAAAATCATTCTGATTTGAAGCCAGATACGACGGTACGATTATAATTGCGAAAACAACTGCCAAGGGAAGCATGATTTTGCTGACAAAATGCCCGAATTTGTCAAATTTCGGCAGAAGAGGACGATGTTTTGTCTTTTCAAGGAGCTTGTGAGTAAGTAAAATCAGGCAGGGCATAAGCACAAACACGCATATAAGGCTGATGGCGATGCCTTTTGCCAGCGCAAAACCGAGGTCGGGACCGATTTTAAAGCGCATAAGCCCGAGGGCAAGGAATCCGATAACGGTAGTAAGACCGCTTGACAGGATCGAGCTTGTGGATTTGCAGAGCGCGTCTGCCATTGCCGCTTTTGCGTCCGGAATTTCCTTGCGGCTTTCCTCAAAGCGATGAAGCAGAAATACCGAGTAGTCAAGCGATACGGCAAGCTGTAATATCATTCCGGCGGCGTCGGTTACAAAGCTGATTTCGCCGAAAATAATGTTGCTTCCGGCGTTTATGATGAGAGCACTTCCCATTCCTAACATTATAACAAGCGGCTCAAGGTAAGAGGAGGTTGTTAAAAGCAGTATGAATATGACAAAGATAACGGCGAACAATGCAATTTTTGAGATTTCGCTTACGGTTCTTTCGGTTGCGATAGCGGTGGAGACCGCCGAGCCTGTCATGGCGTTGTCGTCTCCGATGATACTGCGTATGTCGTTTACCGCCGATAGTATTTTTTCTTCTGAAATTGTCACGGACAGGAGCGCGTTTGAATCCTTGTAGTAGGTTTCAACCGTGTCTTTATCTGCGATTTCAAGCGGATATGTCGTGTCAATGCTGTCATCAAGCCATGTAACACCTGTAACGCCGTCGACGGCGGCAATTTTTTCTTTATACATGACAGCCTGCGGAACAGTCACGTTTTTCAGCATAACTCTCGCATTCGGAATCCCGCCGTCAAATTCCCGCTCGAGAATTTCAAGTGAGACTGTCGATTTGCTGTCCTCGGGAAGATAGTCGTTCATATCGTAATTGACTTCTATCATGGGCTTGCATAACGCGAAGAATACAAGCAGGACGGCGAAAATTACGGTTATTGCAATCGGGTGAGAAATGATTTTTTCGTAAAACTTTTTCATGATTAACCTGCCTTTCACAGCAGTATTGTATCAAAGCACGCGAAAACTTAAAACGGTCAGTTTCGGTCATGAGTGTAATTTTCGGACAAATACCGTAATTTGACGGTCAAATATACGTTGCTGTCCGTTGAATTATTTGTTCCACAGGTGTATAATAAACGAAAGGGGTGACGATATGAAACACGAAATCACAAGCATGTACACAAAAAAGGCGATGTCCGACACGCTCAAAAAGCTGATGAGAACAAAGCCTTTTTCAAAGATAACCGTAAGTGAGCTTATTTCCGAATGCGGTCTTAACCGCAAAACCTTTTATTATCATTTTCAGGACATGCGGGATTTGCTGCGCTGGACGCTGAGGCAGGAGGCCATTGACGTTGTAAAGAGCTTTGACCTTACGACCGACTATGAAGAGGCAATTCTGTTCGTTATAGATTATCTCGAACAGAATCAGCACATGCTTAACTGCGTTTATGATTCGGTGGGGCGCGACGAGCTGAAGCTGTATCTTTACGAGGATTTTACGGAGGTCGCCAAAATGATTATATCTGCCGCCGAAAAAGAGGTTGGCAAGCAGATTTCAAACGATTATAAGAATCTGCTTATAATATTTTATACCGAGGGAATTGTCGGAATCGTTGCAGAGTGGCTTCACGGTGAAGTTCGGATTGACAAGGCCGCGGCGGTAAAATATATCACCGATATTTTCAAGGGAAGCCTGTCGGGACTGATTGAGAGGGCTGTGTAACATTTTTTCTGTGCCGCGCGCATTTTTTGTTTTTTTATTAAAGAAGCGGAATTCCTGTGACCTTCCCGCGGCATTTTTCGAAGCGTTTTTCTTTATTTTCCGAGAAAAAATTTGTTTTGCGGCAAAACTCAAACAAAACTTTAACATTTGTCTGCTATGATAGGCAATATTATAGGAAAAAAGTGTTATTTCGGGCTCATATGCAGCCCTAGGGAGCGGTTTTGCGCCAAGCGTTATTTATAAAGAGCTGAAAGGATACAGCATATGTTCAAAATACTTGTTGTCGAAGATGACAAAGACTTAAACCGTACTGTCTGCCTGTTTTTGAATCAGAACGGATATGAAGCGACGGGGTGCCTTTGCGTTGAAGGCGCATATGACGCCATGTATGAGAATGTGTTTGACCTTATCGTTTCCGACATTATGATGCCCGGCATTGACGGCTTTGAATTTGCGCAGACGGTTCGCTCGATGCGCAATGAGATTCCGATTTTGTTTATGAGCGCAAGAGACGATTTTGCCTCGAAACAGCGCGGTTATCGCGCGGGAATTGACGATTACATGGTGAAGCCCATCGACCTTGACGAGTTGCTTTTGCGCATCGGCGCGCTCCTGCGCCGCGCGAAAATTGCTTCCGGACGCAAAATTCAGGTGGGCAGCTTTCTAATGGATGCAGACGAGAACACGGCATATTTGGGCGATAATGAGATTCCGATGACAAAAAGAGAATTCAGTATTCTCTATAAGCTCCTGTCCTATCCGAAAAAGGCGTTTACCCGCACTCAGCTTATGGATGAGTTCTGGGATGCGGACACCGAAACCGCGCCGAGGGCGGTTGATGTGTATATGACAAAACTGCGCAGCAAGCTGGCGGATTGTACGGATTTTGAAATCGTCACGGTCCACGGACTCGGCTATAAGGCGGTGCTGAAATGAAAAAAATTCTGCAAATCATAAGCAGTTTTTTTGTTTTTTTCTTCCTCGTGGCATTTACCATAACCTGCTGTATGACGCTTTTTGTGTCAACCTTTACAAAGTCGCTCGGAATAGTCCTAAACAGCGAAAACCTTCATTACGCGGCAAAGATTACCTTCCTCAATGTCGTTTTTTTAAGTGCGGTTTTTTGCGTAGTTGACACAATACGAAGAAAAATCACGGTAGAAAGACCTGTCAGACGTATTACCGAATCGGCAGAGAAGATTACACGGGGGGATTTTTCCGTGCGGATTGAAAGAGACAGCTTCGGCACGGACGAGAATTTCGGCAGGATAATCGACTGCTTTAACAAAATGGCACAGGAGCTTGACGGCGTTGAAACCCTGCGTACCGACTTTATTGCCAATGTGTCTCACGAGCTTAAAACGCCCCTTGCGGTTATGCAAAACTTCGGCACAATGCTCCGCGCTCCCGAGCTGTCCGACGAAAAGCGCATTGAGTATGCAAAGGGCGTCACAGACAATGCGCGCAGGCTCGCAAGCCTTATAACAAACATTCTGAAGCTGAATAAGCTCGAAAATCAGCAGATTTTTCCTGTGTCCGAAAGATATAATCTCGGTGAACAGCTTTGCGCGTGCCTTTTGCAGTTTGAAGATATATGGGAAGAGAAACAAATTGACATTGAGACGGAAATCGAGGACGGCGTTTTCATTTTCTCGGACAGGGAGCTTCTTGACCTTGTGTGGAACAATCTGCTTTCCAATGCTTTCCAATTTACGGAGGGCGGCGGTAAGGTCTCTTTAACGCTTACTGCCGACAAAGACTTTGCCACCGTAAAAATTGAAGACACGGGCTGCGGATTCGGCGAGGAAACCGGACAGCACATTTTCGAAAAATTCTATCAGGGAGACACTTCTCATTCAACAGGCGGAAACGGGCTCGGACTTGCTCTTGTCAAGCGTGTTGTAAATATTGTGCAGGGTGAGATTGGAGTTGAGAGCAAGGTGGGAGAGGGCAGTACGTTCACGGTGCGGCTGAAGAGAGGAGAAAAAAGTGAACTTTAAAAAGCCGCTTAAACTCCTTTATCCGCCGACATGGGCGCTGATTTTGCTTGCTTTGATATGCGCGGCGGCACTCACATGCGTTTTTTTGCTTATAAATGAGGAAAATATTCTTTCATATGCTGTTTATGCGCTGTCATTTTATACTCTTTGCGCTGTTGTTTTGCGGTGCATAAAGGTCATACCGAAAAAGTACAGGTCTGCAAAGAAAAAGGTTTACTCTCACCCCCTCGGAAATCGCTTTATGACGGACGCGCTTCTCAGAACACATGTTATGCTGTACGGCTCGCTCGGCATAAATCTGCTTTATGCCGCGGCAAACGCGGTTTCGGGCGTGCTTTACAGGTCGGCGTGGTTCTGTGTTCTTGCCCTTTATTATACGATTCTTGCATTTATGCGGTTTCTGCTTGTGCGGTATGCAAGCCGTATCGGCATCGGGAAAAACTATTTTAGGGAGCTTTGCCGTTCGAGATTTTGCAGTTATCTTCTCTTGACGGTGAATGTGTCGCTGTCGTTTGCGGTGTTTATGATTTTGCATTTCAACAAGGGCTATGAATACCGCGGGACGCTTATCTACGCCATGGCGGCATATACTTTTTATATTACCGTGCTTGCCGCAGTCAATCTCATAAAATACCGAAAGCTCGGAAGTCCCGTCATGACGATGGCGAAGATGATAAATATGGCCGCGGCACTTGTTTCGATGCTGTCGCTTGAAACGGCAATGCTGTCTGAGTTCGGAACCGAAATGTCACAGGCAGACAAGCGGCTTATGATAATTCTGACAGGCGCCGGCGTCAGCGCCTGTATCATTGCAATGGCGCTCTTTAACATTGTGAAAAATTCGATTGAAATACGGAGAATCATGAAAGGAAACGACGATGGAAAATAAGGAAAGCTTCAGTTACACATATTCTGCAAAGCAGCAGGATGAGATAAAGAAAATCCGTGAGAAATATGTGAAAAACGAGCCGGATAAAATGGAACAGCTTCGCCGCCTTGACGGGAGCGTGACAAAAAAAGGCTCGGCTGTTTCCATTGCTTTGGGAATTGCCGGAGCACTTCTGCTCGGAATCGGAATGTGCTTTACAATGGTTTGGGCGGACAGTTTTTTTGCGCTTGGAATTGTCGTCGGGGTTGTCGGCATCGCCGTTTTATCGGTGACATATCCGGTCTACAATTATATTGTGAGAAAAGAACGTGCAAAAATAGCGCCGGAAATTCTGCGCCTTACCGATGAGCTGATGAAGTAAAAACGCCTTTATCTGAAAAACAAAGGCACAAGTTCGCAGAGAGCGGACTTGTGCCGAAAATTTATGTTTTTTATTTTGTTTTTTGACTTTTAAACCGTTCCTTCGCCTCGGCGACGCTTTCGCCGTCTTTTGTGAGAAAACTGTCAACGAATTTGTCCTCGATTTTCGTGTAGCCCGAAACAACGGCATTTTCAATCTTTTTGTAGCCGCCTGTCAATGCATTTTCGATTTTCTTTTCGGCTTTTATAAGCTTGGACTTTGCCATTTCAGTTTTCTCCCTTGCTTATGATCTTTTCGCTTAGCTTTAAGATACGGTCGGAGTATTTTGCTTTGCGGGAGGACAAAATCCTCTTGAAGATAGGATAGTTTATAATTGCCATAACCATTCCCACGATGCCGACCGCAATTCCGATAGGCATTGGGTTTGTGATGCCGAGCTGTGTGCCGATGTCGGTCATGACAAGGCTCATTCCCGCTCCCATAATGACGGCTGAGAGCGAGCCGAAAACGTATCCGAACACGTTTGCCGGACGTTTCACCTCCGCGTCAAGCTCCTGAAGCAGGTCAAGGTCTTTCTGTGCGGTGTCCTTTTCCATATACTGAGTGCGGATTTTCTGTGCGATAAAATCTCTGTCATTTCTGTTCATAATTTTTCCTCCGTTGAGTTTGTTTTTTGATTTCGGATTTATTATATATAAACTATGTTTTTAAGATGTTTTTGAAATGTTTGAGAAATGTTAAAGCAAAAATTTTTTCGGGAAAATGATTTTATTTACGAAAAACCGGCTTTGAGCGAAGCTCAAAGCCGGTTTTTTGTATGTTTTTCTGGTTTTTTATCTGCCTTTTCGCTTTGAGCAGGCATTGATAAGAATATAAATGCCTGCAAGCAGGGCGACAGAGCCGCCTAGTATAATATACATCATACCCGTGCTTACCTTATTTCCGAAAAAGTAGAGATTGCAGTCGATGGAATCCCTTATTCCTTCGATAACTTCATGAGGAAATCCTTCCGACGCCATCTCCGCATAAACGCCGCGCAGTGCGTGATTGCGCAGAAGAGATGTGCCGTATGTTCCGGGGAGGAAGGAGAGCACTCTCTGAAGCCCTTCTCCGAAGTTGGAAATGGGCATATATGCGCCGCATATAAACCCGTACCCCGCGCTTACAACAGTGCCGACGGCGGACGCCTGACCGCTTGTTGTGAGCGGATAGTTTACAATAGACGAGAGTGCCGTGCCGAAAAGAACGATAAGCACTACGTCAAAAACCATAAGAAGGATATCCGTAAAGGAAAAATACCAGCCGACAAAGGATATGTATACAAGGCAGACCGCAAGCGCGGTGAGGCTGATTATGAGAGTTGCAAGGGCGCTTGAGACAAAGTACCCGAGAGCAAGCGTCTGATGCTTTACCGGTGTCATTTCAAGGTCGCGCCTTGCGCCGCTTATTTTGTCCTGCACCATAAGCAGGTTTGAACAGAACGCCACCGTTACACAGCATACGGCGAGCAAAGATGAGACGAGCTGTGCTCCCACCGTGCCGTCAAGGAGTGCAGGGTCAACCGACAAGCCCGCGGGAAGCGCCGAGGCGAAGCTGTCACGGTATACTTTGGCAAGAAAAGTGGCATACAAAACAAGCAGAATGATGGGGGTGATAAGAGAGGTAAAAAACATTCCCTTGTCGCGGAAGAAAAGCTTGCAGTCGCGTTTTATAAGTGCATAAAGTCCTGTCATATTAGGTCACTCCTTTATTTCTTTGAGGAATCTTCGTTTGCGGAGAGAGTTTTTCCGGTAACGGCAAGGAATACATCGTCCATTTTGCCCTTTGTTATCTCATAGTCGCGGAAAATTTCCGGATGCTTTATTATAAGCTCTGTCGCGGCGGCGGTGTCGGGCACCGAAATGCGCAAAGCGTCTCTTATGCTCTCATAAGGTCTGTCTATCAGCGCTTTTTCCGCATCTGTCGCGCCGTAAAGAGTAATGAAATCGCCGGTATATTTGTTTTTCAGCTCAAGCGGCGTCCCCTCTGCGGCAATTTTTCCCGAATCAAGTATTACAACATAGTCGGCGTCAGCCGCTTCTTCCATATAATGCGTTGTAAGAAAGACCGTCATGTTTTCGTGTCGTCTGAGGCTTGTCACAACGTCCCAAAGCAGCTTTCGCGTCTGCGGGTCAAGTCCTGTTGTCGGCTCGTCGAGAACCAGAATCTCAGGTCTGTGAAGAAGCGCCCTTGCAATATCTATGCGGCGGCGCTGACCGCCCGAAAGCTTGCCGACGGTACGGCCGAGCAGATTTTCAAAATCAAGCGTATGCGCAAGCTCCGCAAGTCTTTCTTCAAACGCCTTCCCTTTTATGCCGTAAAGCGCGGCACGGCTTCTTAAATTGTCTCTGACGGAGAGCGCCGCGTCAAGCACGGAGTTCTGGAACACAACGCCAAGCCGCTTTTTGATTCTCCCGGGATTTTTTGCGACATCTTCTCCGCATATCTCGACCGAGCCGCTGTCCATTTCGAGCTGTCCGCACATAATGGAAATGGTTGTGCTTTTACCCGCTCCGTTTACGCCGAGAAAAGCGAACAGCTCCCCGGGCCTTACGCAAAAACTCAGGTTCTGCACGGCTTTAACCTCGCCGAAGGATTTGCACAGATTTTTGATTTCAATAATATGGTTTGTATCCATTGTCCGTCTCCTTTCAGAAAGACCGTTTCTCATCATGTGTGCCACGGTGATATTAAAATGATATCATAATAATTTGGATTTGTCAACGTTTTTTCAAAAATTTTCCCTATGCGGCAATTTTTGTCCTGATATCGCGCAAAAAAAGAGTTCTCCGTGCGTTTTTTCAAGGAGAACTCTCTTTGCTTGCAGTTTTTTACGTTTCAAATCTCAGCTCGCACCGCTTTTCAATGTCAAAACCCGAAAAATAGTTTTCTTCAAGAGGTATCCAGCGCGTTCTGAACGTTTCGGTATCGCCGCCGCGCCTTGCAATACGCTCAAGCTGTTTTTCGGGCGACACCGTGAGGAAAATATGTAAGTCATAGTATTTCCATAACTCCGGATGCGCGCTGTATGTGCCCTCGACAATATTGATATGCGCCGCCTTGACTTTTTCGGCGGGCTTTTGCGACATTGTGCGGCAGTCAAACGGCGCGTATAAAACGTCCTCCCCGCGCACTGTCGGCAGAAGAACTTCCGACAGAAACCGCTCTCTGTCCGAATTGCCCCCGCACTCTAAGTACCTTTCCCGCGTTCTCTGCTCGGCGCGAAGAAAAAAATCGTCCATATGAAATACGTTGCAGGGAATAATCTCGCGTAGCGCTTCGGCGAGCGTGGTTTTTCCTGCGGCACATCTGCCGTCTATTGCGGCGATTACAGGTCCGTTTTTT
>JBJFAQ010000183.1:0-3312 GCA_051887995.1 Eubacteriales bacterium | reverse complement strand
GGAAAGAGATTTTCCCCTTATATTTTCCTTATTTTTTCTTCAGATTTCCCGTTGCGGGATTGTCAATCAGCTTTCCGTCCTCGGTAAAACGTGAACCGTGGCACGGGCAGTCCCATGTGTGCTCTGCCCTGTTCCATTTCAGCGCGCAGCCGAGATGAGGGCATCGCTTTGTTGTAGGTGTGAGCAGGTTGACAACCGCCTCACAGACGTTGACGGCAAGCTGCGGGCGCAAAATTGTTCTCGACGGTGAAAAGACCTCGGCATAAGGATTTTTATTTCCTTCGAGCATGTCGCAAAGTATCATTGCCGCCGCCATTGATGACGTCATACCCCATTTATTAAATCCGCTTGCAACGTAAAGATTATTCGTGCCCGCGGAATACTCTCCGATATACGGAACGCCGTCAAGCGTCATGCAGTCCTGCGTTGCCCAGCGGTATTTTTCTGCGGCGCCCGGAAAATACCATCCTGCAAAATCACGAAGCTCTTTCCAGTTTCCGCCCTTTTTGCCGGTACGGTGTCCTCCACCGCCTATTAAAAGCAGATTTTTATAGTTTCTGAACGACATTCCGGTCATTGATTCATCAACATACATGCCGTTAAGCTCCAGTGCTCCATCAAGCGCAATCACGTACGACCTATGCTGATACATTTTTAAAAAATAACTGCCGTGCTTATTTAAGAACGGAAAATGCGTCGTCACAATTATCCTGTTTGCGGAAATTGTGCCGCAGTTTGTAAGCGCCGTCGTACCGACAAGCTCGCGGACGCGGGTATGCTCATATATGTTTAGCCCCTCCGAGACGGCGCTGACGAATTTAAGAGGGTTAAACTGAGCCTGATTTTCAAATTTTACCGCTCCGGCAATTTCAAATGGTAGCGGAATCCGTTCGGTAAGTCCGAAGCGTATTCCAAGCTCTTTGAGCGCCGCCGCCTCTTTTTTTATTTTCTGACGGTCGTCTTTTGAATAGACAAATGCATCCTTTTCCTCAAAATCGCAATCTATGCCGCCGCATATTTCACGGTATTTATGAAGCGCCGCTTCGTTTGCAAGATAATACTGCTTTGCCTTGTCCTTTCCGAACTCACGAATCAGTTTATTGTAAATAAGGCCATGATGTGAGGTGATTTTTGCGGTTGTGTTCTTCGTTATTCCGCTGCACAAAGTTTCGGCTTCTGCAAGCACATAGTCTGCCCCCGCGCAGTTAAGCAAATATGCGCACAGCATTCCCGCCATGCCTCCGCCTATAATAAGAATGTCTGTTTTTATATCTTTCTCCAAAGCGCGAAAAGACGGAATATCAGAAGTCTGCTGCCATAATGAGTTCATATATTATCCCCCGAAAGATTTAATTATATATATTATCTCTCGGGCGGGAAAATATAATACAGCGCGGAAGTACAAGTTTCGCCGCAGTCGTTTTTTTATATGTTCACAAGTAATATCTCGACTTTTTCTGCCTTTTTTCCGCTCTTTCCGGTATATGTGCTCATGTTTTTATTTTCAGTCCGTCACGAAAGGCATTTCCGACTTTTTCACCGACAACGCGATAGATATTGTTTACAGGATCAAAAATTAAAGGTCTTAATTTGTCCGCATCAATCTTTCCCGCCACGTTTAAAACACGCTCGTCCGCCGAAATATTCACTATCTCGCCGAGCAGAATACATGTTTCCCTGTTGTAGCTTATAAGTCTGCATTCGAGCGTCATCGGAAGCTCGTTTATTATCGGCGCATCGACAAAAGCCGACTTTTCGGTGGTAAATCCCGCCTTTTGCAGCTTATCCGGCTCGTCGTTTCCCGATACAATCCCGAGGTAATCGCATGCAGCGACGGTCTCTTCGGTTGCCATGCTGACAGTAAAGGCTTTTCTCTCCTCGATGTTTTTTGTGGTCTTATGACCTGCGCTTATGCAGACTGCAATCTGATTTTCCTCGCTGATTCCGCCCCATGCGGCGTTCATAGCGTTTGCTTTGCCGTTTTTGTCATATGCGGCAAGAATAAAGACCGGCTGAGGGTATGTCCATGGTTTTGAACCGAAATTTTTTCGCATAAATATTCTCCTTTTTTATTTTCACGGATTTTTAATAATTATAAACTACATAAAATCAAAAAGCAAGCGTTTGGGGACTTATTTTTAGAGAAAAATCATCTTTGCACAATCCGAAAAAAGAGAGAGTTCACAGGGCGAGAAGCAACGGTAAAAAGCATAGCGGAACATAACAAAAGGTGCTATTCTTTGATTTCTCCCGCCCACTTGAAAGCAAATTTTGCCACAATTACCGCGATAATTTCGTTGATAATTGCCGCCGCGACGATTGTACCCGATACGATTGAAGCAAGCGAGGGGTCGATATCGGTTAAGGTAGTGACCGCTATACCCGTAAACACCAAAGACACGCCGGAATGAGGCAATAACGTAAATCCGAGATATTTTGTAACAACACAAGATGCTTTTGTAATTTTGCCGCCAAGATATGCACCGCCGATTTTCCCTATCGCTCTTGAAAGAATATAGATAAATGTGAAAAGACCTGCTCCGGCTATCAGGCGATAGTCCAAAGGCATGCCCAGATTTACAATGACGATAACAAGCGACAAACTTAACAGCGGATTATAAAGTCTTAGGGTATCGCCCATTTCCTTTTCGTGGAGAAGATTTGCAACCGTTGCACTGAACGCCATGCCGATAAGCAGATAATTCAGGCTGAATGAATGAAAAATGTAAAAATCAATTAACAGACCGCACAATACCGACACGCATAGAAAAAACAGCAGCAGCCCAAATCTGACATAGTTATTTGACCTTTTCATAAAAAAAGACGCCGCAAGTCCCGTCAAAATTCCAATGGCAAACGGGAGCAGGACAATGCCTGCAACGGCGGCAAAAGACGCGGACGCGCTTCCTCCTGCCACGCTCACAATAGATATAACCGTGAAAAAAACAACAACGCCGATAATGTCATCAATGGCGGCAAGAGGAATCAAGGTTTTCGTAACCGGACCGCTTGTGTGATATTCATTGACAATCGACAGCGCCGGGGCGGGAGCGGTTGCAAGTGCGATGCCGCCGAAAATAAATGCCAAATAAATCGGCACTTCGGCAATTAAAAACACCACCGAAAAGGCGGCGCTCACAAACAAAAATGTTCCGAGCGACTGGACAAATGTAATGCCTACAATTTGCTTTCCGAATTTTGAAATCTTTTTAAAAACAATTTCCCGCCCAATCATGACGACCGCAAAACATTCAAAAAATTTTATAAATATCTTATACCATAGTGCATTTGTAATATCAAAAGTCCATACCC
>JBJFAQ010000182.1:0-15104 GCA_051887995.1 Eubacteriales bacterium | reverse complement strand
AGCAGCACGGCGAACAGCTTTACAAATATATGTCTTCAAACAACATGTACTCATAAAATAAAGACCTGCCCGTGGGCAGGTCTTTATTTTGATTTACGCTTTGAGCTTTTCGTCAAGAACGCTCTCTGCGGTGACGCCCACCGGGCGGTAGCCGCGAAACTGATATTTTTTCCTCCCGATTTATTCATTTTTAAAACGATTTTAAAAATTTTGCTTTTTTGTTTTCAGAAAAGCCGATTTACACTGTTTTTTAATTTGTTCGGCGCTTTTCTTTGTGTAAATCGCACAATAACAAAGTGCAAATTTTGAAGTAATGGTACAAAATGTTAAAAAGCATGAATTGTTCTTTTAACTTATTGAAAAAAGGTAATAAAGAATGATAAAATAAGGATAGTAGTAAATTTTCTATTTTTTTGCACAAAGAAGAAAGGAAAAGAGAAAAATGTACCCCAAAAAACAGTTTAATATCAAACATCCGTGGCTCGGGTTCATTGAGCCGTTTCATATACTAAAAGGAATATCTTTTATCGGAACATATCAAGCGTCCGTACATATGATCGACACCGGCGACGGGCTGGTTATACTTGATACCGGATATCTCAATACCTTTTATACCGTGGTAAACGGTATATATCAGCTCGGCTATACGCCCAAAGATATCAAATATGTACTGCTGACACACTGGCACGGCGACCACACAGAAGGAGTAATGCCCTTACTTTCACTGGCTCCCAACGCTAAGACTGTTATCGGCATCCGTGACGACCGGGAAGTTATTGAAAGAAATTATTTCAATCCCGACATCGTGGTGAGGGACGGGGATACACTCACATGCGGAAAGGTTACCTTCCGCTTCGTTGAGACTCCGGGACATACCGTCGGGACCGTTTCGGTGTTTTTTGATTATGAGAAAGACGGGCGAATCTATCACGCAGGAATGTTCGGCGGAGCAGGACCCGCGGCACTGTTTGCCGACCATGCGAATTATTACGAAGGCAGCCGAGACGATTATTTTGCAAGTCTTCAACGCTTGAAGCAGGAAAAAGTCGATCTGTTCCTCGGTAACCACTGCTGGAACAACAATACGGATGAAAAAGCCAAGCTGCTTAAAGAAAATCCGTCGGTAAATCCGTTTGTTGATGATAAAGAATTTTATACTTTCCTCGACTTCTGCGGTGACCGTGTCAGAGCCAGAATGAGAAAAGAACACTTAGATAAATAATCATTCCGGGCTTTGATACCGTTGTTGCAACGATCAAATCAGAAGTCCATAGAGTTTCGCGTTACCGGCACTTATGTTCCGTCGCGGATGCATAGCAGAGAGGCAAAAAAGTCGAGCGGGTTTTCTGCCGTGAAGAAAGAAATTGCCGCATTAGAGGGTGTGCTGCAAAAGCTGTCCGAGCAGGAGGAAAAATATTCCGTCGAGTTTGACGAAGCCTTGAAGCAGTACGCCGAGCTGAAAGAACAATCCGCCGGTATGGATGCCGTCGAGCTGATGGACGCACGACAGCAAACGTGATGTGGCAAGTCTGCTCCGTGAGGAAGCGGAAACACGTTCCATCCGTGAACGTTTGCGTCAGAAGCAGCAACAGCAGGCACAGTAGAAGCAGAACAAGAAGAAAAGCAGAGGCAGTTGGAAACAATAAAATTTCAGCGGGAGTGCATTTTGAACAATGCCCCCCGCTTTTTGGTTTTCCGAACTCCCCCTGCTAAGCAGGTGCAAGTATCACATCGTGTTTGCACCAAAATATCGTAGACAAGTAATCTATGGAAAGATCAAGGGAGATATAGGTCAAATCATCAGGAAATTATGTGAATGGAAAGGCGTGGAAATCATAGAAGCAGAAGCATGTCACGACCACATACATATGTTAGTATCCATACCGCCTAAAATCGGCGTATTAAGTTTCATGGGATATCTAAAAGAAAAGTAGCTTGATGATATTCGATAAACATGCGAATATGAAATATCGATACGGGAACAGAAAATTTTGGTGTAGAGGATATTATGTTGATACGGTAGGGAAGAACAAAAAGGCGATTGCCGAATATATAAGAAACCAGCTGCAAGAGGATTTGGCGTACGAGCAAATGAGTATAAAGGAACTTGTTGACCCGTTTACGGGTGAGCCGGTACGCGCAAGCAAAAAATAAGCCAACCGCTTTAGCGGTAGCTTGAGTCCGCTTGCGGTTGGCAGATATTTCGGCGGGATTTCAACCCCGCCTGTAACATGCCCTTATAGGGCTGTGCAAGCCACCGGCTTAGCCGGTGGTTATGACTTTACGCTTTGAGCTTTTCGTCAAGAACACTCTCTGCGGTGACGCCCACCGTGCGGTCGTACATCTTTCCGTCATGGAGGAACACGAGCGTCGGTATGCTTTTCACATCAAACCGTGACGCAAGCGACGGGTATTTGTCAACGTCTACCTTGATAATGCAAAGGTCAGGATTTTTCTGCGCGTAGGCTTCAAGCACGCGGCTCATTGTGCGGCACGGACCGCACCAGACCGCAAAAAAGTCCACGAGAACTTTTCCTTTGAGGTTATCAAACCCTGTTTCCGCTTCTTCCGACCATTCTTTAATCATATAATTTCCTTGCCTTTCTTTTCATTTGCGGCGTTTTACCGCCTTTTTATATATTTTGTCCGTTTTTTTAGGGGCATTTACGGTTTTTTGCTCCTTGCAAGAATAAATATACCACAAAAGGAACAAAAAATCAAATATTTCGTTTAAAATTTGTAAAACGCCTTGAAATATGGGCGGAAAACGTGTAAAATATTTTTAATATGCATTGGGGGTGAGCGACATGAAGATTACGCTTCGTCAAACTGGCGCCGTAATCGGCCGTTGCTTTATAATATTCGGTGTCACGCTTCTGCTTCTGGCGGCGGGGCTGTATTTTGCCATGTTTATTATCGTAAACGGACCTTCCCCCACTGCGGGAAGTCTTTTTGTGCTATCATTAAAGGAGACCAGCGCCGGCGGATTCCTTGCGGACTGGTATATGAGCGAGGAAGAAATTGCGGCGCTTCAGGCACAGCGCGAGGAGGAAAAAGAGGGAAAGATCGACACTTCTCTTATCCATATTTCCGATAAGGACGAAGAACCTGACGACACGTTCCACGCGGGCACGACGCCGAGCGGCGCAGAGGAGACAGATCCGCTTTACGACGGAATCGAGGTATATGACGTTGAGGGGGCGACCTATAACGGTAAAATGCTTGTTGTGAAAGACCCGAAGCGTGTCATAGTCGGCACTCCCGACGCATACGGCGAGGGGTGCAGCGGGCTTTCGCTCAGCAAAATGATAGAAAAATACGACGCCGTCGGCGGCACAAACGCAGGCGGATTTATCGACCCGAACGGCACAGGTACCGGCGGACTTCCGGAGGGAATCGTCATCGCCGAGGGTGAGCTTCTCTGGGGGAGCACATCCGCCTCGTACAGCCTTGCCGGACTTGACGCGGACGGAATACTGCATGTGGGCAAGATGAGCGGCGCGACCGCGCTTTCGCTCGGACTTCAGTATGCGGTCAGCTACGGTCCTGCGCTTATCATAAACGGAGAGCCGTGCAATTCGTCGCGCTCTCTCGGCGGAGGCATAAATCCGAGAACGGCGATAGGGCAGCGGGAGGACGGCGCAATCCTGCTTCTGGTCGTAAACGGCAGACAGATAAGCAGTCTCGGCGCAACGCTCGACGACCTTATCGAGATAATGCTCTCTTACGGGGCGGTAAACGCTTCAAATCTTGACGGCGGCTCGTCGTCTCTTATGAAGATGGGGGACGAATATCTGAATACCAGCTCATATATTTACGGCGGAGAGCGCGTGCTCGCCTCCTCTATTCTGATCCGCAAAGGAAACTGATATGGCAAGCATAAGAAAACCAAAGGAAAAAATATACGCAGGCTTCAGAAAAGCCCTGCTCATATACACATCGGCGCTTTTGGCGGTGATTCTTATATCTCTCGGAGTGCTTGCGCTTTTCCTTGATACCTATGAAAAGAATCTGCCCGAAAAAACGGCGATAAAGTATACGGAAAGCCTTGCGGCAGACGATTTTTCGCTTCTGAGGAGCATGGCGGCGCAGATAGTAACGGAAAACGACGAGAAAATCGAGAGCGTTGACAGTATTCTCTCACATTTCGGTTTTTTTGACGGGGAAATGCAGGTCACAAAGCTCGCAAAAGAGTATACGCACGACGCGCCTGTTTACCGTATTGTCTGCAATGATACGCCGGTCGGAAAAATAACGCTGAAAAAGGCGGAGAAAAAAGCCCTTTTCGGGCTTGGCAAATGGGAAATTGATTCGGCGGAGCTTGAGCTTGAACTGCTCTGCGGTGCGGAGCGCGGGACATATACCGTATGCGTGCCCGCGGGAAGCGCCCTCAAAATAAACGGGAATACCGCCGGGGAGGAATACCTTGCTCTTTCCGGTGAGAAATACTCGGGAAAGGCGGTAACCCCAGCCGAAACGCTCTGCGACATATATAAATTTGAACTTTATGTAAGACCTGAGCTTGAAATTGTTTCAAATGAGGGTGGGGCGCTTGCACTGACGGTAAACAAGAAGTCCGCCGACTATTTTACGGAAAATGCAAACAGTTTTACACTTGTCGCTCCTTATGAGGCGACGGTTCTGATAGACGGAGTATCGCCCGACTTGCGTCTCGCGGAAAAAGCGGAGCTGACAGAAGAGCTAAGCGAATTTGAGCAGGTCGAAGGGCTTGAGCTGCCCGCCATGTGCTCATATACCGTTTACGGCTCTGAGGAGAAAAACGTAAGCGCAAGCGTGCGCGGCGAGGAGCTTGACTGCATAAGAGAAAGCGGAAAGCTGACCTTCCTCTATACGGAAAAAAGCAAATACACCGTCCGCGTCACAGTTCCGAAAGGAGCCGAGGTTTGTCTTAACGGCGTCCCGGTTTCCGACGCATATCTTTCCGGCACATCGGAATATAAAACGCTTTCCGAGGATATAGGCGTATCGGACGCGTTCGGAGAGGGAGATGTTTTTGAGATATCAGGGCTTCTTGCCGTGCCGGAAATCTCGGCGGAGCTTGACGGCAAGGCGCTTCCCGTTACATACGTTTCCCGAAGCGCGCATGAGATATGCGAGGAGTTTGTCGGTTTGCCGTCGGACGCACTCAAAAAGGAGAACACGGCTTTTGCGGAAAGGTTTGCAAAGGCGTATATCCACTACGTTGCAAACGGCGCGGTCGGACTTGAGGAAAATTCGTCGGCACTGCTTGCGCTAATGAAGAGCGGAAGCACGGCGCAGAAAAAAATTATACGCTCAAAAGAAAGCTTTGCCTTTGTAAATCAGGGCGTTTACACTATCGAAAAGCTGGAGGCACGCGACTTTATACAGCTTGAAGGCGGCGCTTTTGTCTGCAAGGTCGATTTTTCGGTCACAATACGCTTTTACCGTGCCGAAACGCCGTATGTCGGAACGCTTTCGCTTGTTTGCTGCACGGACGGCGCTTCCGCGCTCGTTTCCGGACTTTCGATTGACGCGTCAGGCGGCGCAGACATAGATTAAAAAACAAGAAACGGAGATAAAGAGATGAAAACAAACGATATTACCGGAGAATCCTCCCTTCGCGCCTATCTGCGCGCGGCGGCAGGCGAATTTTCAAATACGCGTAGTCTTGCGGCGGCGGCGCTACTCTGCGCCATGTGTATCATTATCGAGAAATTCGACATTCCGATAATATACGGCGTTCTCAACATTTCGTTTACATATGTTGCGGTTTCGCTCTGCTCGCTTCTCACAGGGCCGCTTGTGGCGATTCCGTGCGGAATCATCACCGACCTTGTGGGCATTGTCGGCACGGGCTATACCTGCTTTTTCGGCTATACCCTTTCCGCGGTCGCAGGAGCGGTGATATACGCCCTGTTTCTCTACCGCAAGCCGCTCACTTTTGAGCGCATCCTACTCTCGCGCCTGACGGTCGATGTGCTTGTCAACGTCTTTCTCGGCTCGGTCTGGCGCGTCATGATGGCAAAAGGACCTTACATGTTCTATGTCACGGTCGCGGGAATAAAAAATCTGCTGATGCTTCCGTTTGAAGTGCTCATCATGGTGCTTTTCCTCAACGCCGTGCTTCCCGCGCTCTCGCGTATGGGCTTCGGCGTTTCCGGAAAGAAAATCGAGGTCTCCGTGGCGAAGATTGCGGTTTGGCTCATTATACTTGTCATTTTTGCCGCCGCCGCAGTGTTATACGGACTGCACGCATCCGAGGTAAACGCGGCGATAAAGGAATTTTTTCTCTGATATAAGGCAAACATTTCTGTAACGAAACGGAGTTTTGAAGATGCCCGAACTTTTGTCCCCCGCCGGAAATTTTGAAAAAATGAAAGCCGCGATCCTTTACGGCGCTGACGCGGTCTATCTTGCCGGAAATCTTTTCGGTATGCGCTCGGCCGCCGACAATTTCACGGACGATGAGCTGGCCGCGGCATGTACCTATGCTCACGAGAGGGGCAAGCGGGTGTATCTGACTGTCAATACCATGCCGCGCGGGTACGAGTATCCGGCACTGCGCGAGTTTCTTTCGCGTGTAAAAGATTACGGGATTGACGCGATGATAGTCGCGGACCTTGGCGTTCTCGACACGATAAAAACCAT
Source organism: Eubacteriales bacterium (assembly GCA_051887995.1). Classification (GTDB taxonomy): domain Bacteria; phylum Bacillota; class Clostridia; order Oscillospirales; family CAG-272; genus SIG710. Next base: position 8,474 of record JBJFAQ010000182.1, on the reverse strand, counting down.
TCTGCCCGATATGGAGATACACATTTCAACCCAGGCGAGTGCGGTAAGCGCCCCCGCATGCCGCGCGTTTTATAACCTCGGCGCAAAACGCGTGGTGCTTGCGCGCGAGCTTCCGATTGAGGAAATACGCGCCATACGCGCCGATATTCCGCCTGAGCTTGAGCTTGAAGCGTTTATTCACGGCTCGATGTGCGTTTCGTACAGCGGCAGATGCACTCTTTCAAATTATCTGACGGGAAGGGACGCAAACCGCGGCGCATGCACACAGCCCTGCCGCTGGAACTATGCACTTGTGGAGGAAAAACGTCCCGACGTTCCGCTTCCGATTGAGCAGACGGAGAACGGCACGTTTATTCTCGGCTCAAAGGACATGTGCCTTATCGAACATATTCCGGAGCTGATGACAAGCGGCATCGACAGCTTTAAAATCGAGGGCAGAATGAAAAGCGCGTACTATACCGCCGTCGTCACAAACGCTTACCGCATGGCAATGGACGCATATGCGTCGTCGCCTGAAGATTATAAATTCAATCCCGCGTACCTTGCGGAGCTTGAATCCGTCAGCCACAGGGAATACTGCACCGGCTACTATTTTGACCACCCGCTGAAGGCTCCTCATCTGGGGACGCAGAACGGATATATACGGGACAAAGCGTATTATGCGACCTCTGTCGGCGCGCCCTGCGCGATTCTGCCCGATGGACTTACGGCGGAGACGGAGGAAGGCAGACTTTATGCCTTTGTTCAGCGCAACAAGGTCTGCCGCGGCGACGTTTGCGAGATGATTTCCCCGGGAAAGGTCGGGCGAAGCTTTGTTTTGCATGAGATATACGGGGAGGACGGCGCTCCGCTTGAGTCCGCGCCGCATCCGGCAATGAAATTTTTTGCACGCGTGCCGTTTGAGGTGTCTGAGGGAGACATCATGCGCGCCGGAAACTGATTTTTGGGAGGACATTTTATTATGCAGCTTCTGATTGAACTTATAAAATCCGCCGTATACGGTGTGCTTGAAGGAATTACCGAGTGGCTTCCGATAAGCTCCACGGGACACCTTATACTGCTTGAGCAGATACTTCCTTTAGGTGTGTCCGACGCCTTTTATGAGATGTTCGACGTGGTGATACAGCTCGGCGCGTCGCTTGCGGTGCTCGGACTTTATCTTAAAGTGCTGCTGCCCAAGTTCCGCGGCACGGGAAACGGTGGTTTTTTCAGATGCGATGAGAACAGACGTACCTTTTCTCTTTGGGGAAAGATAATCGTTGCTGTTTTGCCGTCCGCCGTTATCGGACTGCTTTTTGACGATTGGTTTGATGAGCATTTTTATAATCCGCAGACGGTTGCGGTGACGCTTGCGCTTTACGGCGTACTATATATTATAATCGAGCTTTGCGGAAAGAACCGAAAGCCCGCTGTCACCGATCTCGATTCGATTTCATACGGCCGTGCGTTCGGAATGGGGCTTTTTCAGGTGCTTGCGCTCGTTCCCGGCACATCGCGTTCCGGCTCTACCATTCTCGGAGGTCTTCTGCTCGGCTATTCGCGTCCCTGCGCTGCGGAAATGTCGTTTTTCCTTGCGCTTCCGACGATGCTCGGCGCGTCCGCGCTGAAAGCGGTAAAGTTTTTCCTTGACGGAAACACGGTTTCCGTAGGCGACGTGCTCGTTCTTATTGTCGGGTGCGCCGTGTCGTACCTGGTTTCCGTAATTGCCATCAGATTCCTCATGGGCTTTGTGAAAAAGCACACGTTTATTCCGTTCGGAATATACCGTATCCTTCTTGCTTTGCTCGTGTTTCTTTTCCTTTGCAGATAATTAAGGACGGACGGGTATTTTTAAATGCCCGGACATTGATGCCGAAATGAAAGAATTTCTGAAAAAATATGTTTTATGCTCGGCGGGAGAGCCGCTTTTGCCGAAAAAGTACAGGGAAAACCGCGCTCTGCGGCTTTTTGCCCGCGCCGCGGGAATCGTCTACGCACTGCTTTGTCCCCTGTATCTCTTTCTGATGCTTGAATATATACATTACGGCGGCAAGGCGCATCTGATTGTCTTTCTTTCTCGCACCCGCACGGCGCTTTTCTGCGCCTTTGTTTTCTATCTTCTGTATTTTCTTCTGCTTCTGCTCATGAAGAGGACTTTTGCCGCGTCGCTAACTCTCACCGTGCTTACGCTTATACTCGGTATCGTAGACCGCTGCAAATATGCGGCGACGGGAGATTATCTTTACCCGTGGGATATTGCGGAACAGGCGGGAAACGTGCGCGAGCTTCTCTCGTTTGTGCGCTTTGATTTTACGGTCGCGGCAGTCTTTCTCATGGTGTTTTCTTTTATTTTTGCCGCGGTCGGGCTTGTCTCGGGCGTGAGCTTGCCGCTAAAGAGCACCGTGCGGCTTCCTTTGCTTCTTATCTGTATTTTTTCTGTGTATTTTTCCGTTTCCGCACCGCAAAAGGTGACGGCGCTTCTCAACAGAAACGGTATTTATATTGAAGATACGGCGCTTCAGACCTCGAATTACGAGGCAAACGGCTTTACCGGCGCGTTTTTGACGAATATTCTCTCGTCGAGCGTTGAAAAGCCGGAGAATTACAGCAAAAAAACCGTAGATGAACTGCTTTCGGGCCGGGAATACGAGCCGCAGACATCGGATTTTTGCTATCCCGACATCATTCTGGTGCTCTCGGAGAGCTTTTGGGACGTAAAAGCCCTTACGGGAGTGAGCTTTTCCGAGAATCCGACGGCAAATTTTGACCGCATTTCGTCGGAGGACGGCGTTATAAGCGGAAAAATGTACCAGACCGGGCTTGGCGGCGGCACGGTGCGCGTTGAATTTGACGTTCTTACAGGGCTTACCACAGACGGTCTGCCGAGCGGCTCTGTGCCGTGGCGGTACGTGATGGAGGATACCGAGTCGTATGTTTCGGTGCTCCGCGACATAGGCTATGATACTCTTTCACTGCACCCGTATTTAAGCAGTTTCTATGACAGAGCGCGCGCATATCCCCTCATCGGCATTGACAGGTGCTATTTTGAGGATGAGCTTTCCGCCATAGATGAGGTTAAATGCGAGCGCGTGTCAAACCGCGGTTATATATCGGACGACAGCTTTATTTCGTATATCGAGTATTTTCTTGAAAACGCGGACGAGCCGAGCTTCATTTTCGGCATCAGCATGGAAAATCACCAGTCGTATCTTAACAAATATGAAAATACCGTGATAAAAGCCGAGAGCAGTGTGCTCGGCGAAGAAAACCTTAATATGGTTCGGAATTTTGCCGAAGGACTTTATCATGCCGACCTTGCGCTCGGCAGACTGACCGAATACGTAAGAAAAAGGGAAAGACCGACGGTGCTCATATGGTTTGGCGACCATCTTCCGTCTCTCGGCGGGGAGGATTCCGCCTATGTTGAGTCGGGACTGCTTGAGAGAACGACGGGAAAAGACGCTTCGGAGCGGCGTATCACGCAGGCAACGCCCTTCCTTGTGACATCAAACTATCCTTTTCCGTCCGAGAGCGAACTGCTAAGCTGTGGAGATGGCAACGAAATCTCCTCCTATAACCTTCTGAACGGCGTCCTCGAGCTTATCGGCGCGCCGCGCACGGCGCTTATGCAGTTTTTGTCGGATTATGCGTCTTGTATTCCGTACTGCAACGTGCGTCTGCTTCAGGAGCTTACAAAAGAGCAGGAAAAATACGTGTGGGCGCACAAACTGCTTACATATGACAGGCTTTCCGTCGGCGGACGCTTCTCGCTTGAATAAGCCGCGTTTTTTCGGATTCTGAGCTGTTTTACGGCACTTTTTAGGTTTTTGCGGGCTTTCCGAGGGGAAAAGAAAAAATTTGTCGAACTTTGGGAACAAACGTCGTTTTATGGCGTCCATATGAGTGTGCAGAAAAGCTGCACAAAAAAATTACATAGATTTTTGGAGGAACAAATGAAGAAACTGCTGATTATTTTTCTCTGCCTGACAATGATTGTATGCGCTGCCGCCTGCGGCACAAAAAAAGATGATACAAAGGATACGGATACAAATGATATAGCGGCAGACACATCAAATCACACGGACACTTCCGCAGAGGATGAGGCCAAAGACACTGCGGAGGAAGGCACAGACAAGGATACGGAGCAGGGCGGTGAGGAAACCGACGCTCCCGTTACTCCCGTTACTCCCGATACTTCCGACGCGTCCGATACTACAAGCACTCCCGTCACAACCGAAAAGCCGGACGAGACAGTGAAAGAGCCGGATACCGAAGACCCCGAAGCTGTTTACGCGGACCTCAGTGACAAGCTGGCTCAGCTTACAAATGGCGCTACCCCCGATGAGCTGAGACTCATGACTGTAGAAGTTCCTGCGGATAACTATGAATATACGCTCTTCACTCCCTATATCGAAGGCTCTTTTGCCGTTGTCTCCGAGCCGATGATAGGCTCCATTGCACATAGCGTGGTTCTTCTGAAGCTGCCCGAGGGCGCTGACGTCAAGGCTGTGGCTTCCGATATCGAGAAAAACATGGATCCCAGAAAATGGATTTGTGTTACGGCGGAAGAAGCATGGGTAAAGACAAGCGGAAACTATGTACTGCTTGTTATGTCCTCAAAGAGTACGGCCGACGCTATCGCGTCAAACTTTGAGACGGTATTTGCGTCATAAGAAAAGTAAAAAAATAAGAAATACAAGTTCCGCAATATCCTGATTCGCTAAGGGTATTGCGGTAACTTGTGTCAATTATAGCGAGGTACGTCATGCTGTTTTCCAGTATCACATTTTTATATTTCTTCCTGCCTGTGACCCTGGGGCTTTACTATCTGGTGCCGCGGAGCTTTAAAAACCATGTGTTGCTCCTTGCGAGCCTTGTTTTTTATGCCTTCGGCGAGCCGCGGTATGTGCTTCTGCTTCTGCTGTCGGCGCTTGTGGGGTGGCTGCACGGTCTGCTTTTCCGTAAGTACCCTCATAACCGCGGGATTCTGGCAAGCGGTCTGTGCTGGAATCTGGCATTTCTGCTCTTTTTCAAGTATGCGGATTTCCTTATCGGCTCGCTCAACGGACTTCTCGGTACGTCCATTCCCTTGCTCGGACTTACCCTGCCTGTCGGTATCAGCTTTTATACCTTCCAGAACATGAGCTATCTCATTGACGTATACCGCGGGGACAGCGTCGCTGAGCCGAATCCGGCTTCGTACGCTACATATCTTTGCCTGTTTCCACAGCTTATTGCGGGACCTATTGTACGGTACAGCGATGTGGCAAGAGAACTGCAAAAACGAAGCATAACCCTTGACGGCATCAGCCGCGGCGCACTGCGCTTTACCGTAGGTCTTGGAAAAAAGGTGCTTCTTGCCAATACTCTGGGACAGCTTGCGGAGCTTGCCGTCGCGGAGGAAAGCGTGCTCTTTGTTTGGCTTCGGGCAGTGGCATACACCCTGCAAATTTACTTTGACTTTGCCGGATATTCCGATATGGCGATAGGTCTCGGAGCGATGATGGGCTTCAAATTCCCGGAGAATTTCGATTATCCCTACCTGTCCCGCTCGGTAACCGAATTCTGGCGGCGTTGGCACATGACGCTCGGTCAGTGGTTCCGCGATTATGTTTATATTCCCCTCGGAGGCAGCCGCACGGTGCGCTGGAAGTGGCTGAGGAACGTGCTTGCGGTGTGGATGCTCACCGGCATCTGGCACGGCGCCAACTGGAACTTCCTGCTTTGGGGCTTGTACTACGGTATACTTCTGCTGATTGAAAAGCTGTGGTTAGGCCGTTATCTTAAGGGACGGGTGCTTCCTCATATTTACGTGCTTCTCATAACCGTGTTCGGCTTCGTTCTTTTCCATAGCAATACTGCGTCGCAGGCCGCGGGAGAGGTTGTACAGATGCTCGGACTCGGAGGCTTGCCTGCGGTCAATTCCACCGGACTTTACTATCTGCGCAGTTACGGAGTTTTGCTCATTCTCGGAATACTCGGAAGCACGCCGCTGCCGAAAAAGCTGGCTATGCGCCTGAGAGATACAAAGCTTGCCGTCGTGCTTCAGCCTCTGTTTGTTCTGACGGTACTTGTGCTTGTCACCGCATGCCTTGTGGACGGCTCTTTCAATCCGTTCCTGTATTTCCGGTTTTAGGAGGGTAGCCATGAAAAAAGCAATACAGATTGTCACGGCGGCGGTTTTTGCTCTGCTGCTTGCGGGGGGCATGCTTTTGCATTTGCTCCTGCCGGATAAGGCGGTATCGAAGGCCGAGCGGCGAAAGCTGACACAGTTTCCGAAGATTACGACCGATTCCCTGCTCAGCGGTAAATATTCCGAGGACCTTGAGGACTATCTTTTGGACCAGTTCCCGCTGAGAGACGGATTTCGGACGATAAAAGCCGTCTGGACCTATGATATCCTGCGTCAAAAGGACAATAACAGCGTATTTATTGAACAGGGCTCGGCATCAAAGCTTGACGCACAGCTTGACGAAAATCAGGTAAAGATGTTTGTGGATAAGATGAACGCGCTCCACGAGAGGTATTTTTCGGATTCTTCCGTGCTTTGCGCGGTGATTCCGGATAAGAATTACTATCTGACAAACGGCGAAAACTATCCTCGCATGGATTATGATACGCTTTTCCAAATGGTAGAGACAGGTCTTAAGGATACTGAGACCGTGTTCCTTTGTGGGGAGCTTGATGCAGACTATTATTACACGACCGATTCCCACTGGCGTCAGGAAAAGCTTCAGTCGGTGACGGACAGACTTGCTCTTTTGCTTGAAATTGAGCTTCCGCCGCTTGATACCTATGACAGGGCGGCGCTTGACGGCTTCCATGGCGTCTATTACGGTCAGGCGGCACTGCCGCTTCCCGCGGAGACCTTGTATTACCTTGAAAACGACGTAATCCGAAACGCTGTGGTTACCGGACCGGAGCTGGAAGGCAAGCAAACAGTTTACGCCCCTGATAAATTCGATGGAATGGACGGCTACGACGTGTTTCTTCACGGCGCGCAGGCTGTAATGACTTTGGAGAATCCGCTTGCCGAAACGGATAGGGAGCTTGTGATTTTCCGCGACTCTTTCGGAAGCTCTGTTGCGCCTCTCCTGCTTTCCGCCTATAAGACCGTAACTCTGGTGGACATTCGCTACGTTTCCTCTGACTTTCTCGGTCAGTTTGTGGATTTTCACGGACAGGACGTGCTTATTCTCTATTCCACCACCCTTATAAACGGCGCAGCCGTACTGCGTTAATATAATCCCTCCACGGAGGCGCAAAATGCGCCCTCCGTGGAGGGGTTTTCACGCGAGAAAAATATCCAAAAAAGAGAAAAATCGAGTGTTCATAGCAAAAAATTGCTATGAACACTCGATATGTCAAGAGGTAGCAAAAAAGATGAATTGATATCTCGGTATATGACGGTAATGATTATTTGATTTGTACAGATGATAATACTTTTCCACTTGTATCGATAGTAATCGTATATGGAGTATCTTTTGGATTCAATGTATTAAATGTACATTTACCGTTTTTAAATACAATACTTTGTCTAGTTGTTTGTAGAACGAAATCATCTTGTATAATTCTATTGCCTTCCTTATCATAAAAAGCTATTTTGTTGTGATTTGTATTACTATTTGCAACAGCAAAGATTCCTTCCGAAATCGGGTAAACATATCCAATATTATACCAATCATCTGGTAATCTGATTTCTATAACTGATGTTTTCATCGTGTTTGTGTCTAATATTTCAATATTGGGTGAATATTTATAATTAACCATATCGGTGATGATTAAACTATTTTCTTTACTGATAATATTTAACTTGCCATAATCCGGAGTTAACCCATAAAAACTGGATAAACAATTATATGTAACGCAAATATGTATATCTGCGTTTTTAAATTTCTTTTCGTAATATTTATTGTTTTCCGAATTATAGATCATATTCTCCATGCATTCATACATGGATTTAGAATAACTTTCGCATAAAAAACACCCGTTACCAATATAAAACAGCTTTGCATTTGTGTCAAAAATTGACTTAATTTCATTACCGTATAGTGTACCGTCATCATCTACAAATGGCATCTCTGTTGTAGGCTCAAGGAGCCATTCGTTGTTTTTAATTACTCCGATTTCCACAGATATGCCATTATAGGTTTCTGTTTCATTTGCGACCAATTCGTAGTAATCACCGTTTGCTTCATAACCGCTTGCTAAAATTTTATCAACCGAATCGCTTAAATTGATTTTTGTGGTTGTTTCAACTGTTTGTTCTGCGTCGGAATCGGGTTTAACTGCAACATCATTTAGGTTTTTATATGTGTATTCTGTACAAGAAAATAACTTGTAATATCTTCCGTTTATCTGTACTGGATTTTTTGCATCACTTATATCTTCTATTTCAGTATAATATAGCTCCTTTTCTTTATTACCGTTATCATCATATATGTATTGCTTCAAAGCATATATCGTATCGGTTGTATTAATTGTCATTTCATTTT
>JBJFAQ010000181.1:0-3316 GCA_051887995.1 Eubacteriales bacterium | reverse complement strand
TGTTATAGCAGATATCGCATATAAGCTGTGCCAGCTCTTCATAATCGCACGGATAAAGCCCGTCTTCAACCCAGCCGCCGACAATATCGCAGAGAATACGGCGGAAATATTCGTGGCGCGGGTATGAGGTGAAGCTGCGAGAATCGGTAAGCATGCCGAGAAATTTGCCAAAGGCGCTGAGATTGGCAAGTGATTTCATCTGAGCACGCATGCCGTCGATATTGTCGTTGAACCACCATGCCGAGCCTTGCATGACGGTCGGAATGTAATTTGAGCCGTCCTGGAAGCTGCCGATGAGCGCCCCTATTGCCTCGTTGTCCGCGGGATTTACGGAGTAAAGCACGGTGCGCGGAAGTGCATTCTCGGAGGTCAGATAGTCAAGAAGATGTGAGAGGTCTATGATGCAGTTCTTTCCGTGAATTGTGTCATAACCGCTGTCTCTGCCGAGAGCCTTGAACTTGACTGTGTTCGGGTTGCGGCTCACTCCGAAGTGGAGCTGCATTACCCAGCCGCGTTTTTTATATTCCTTGCCGAAGAAATAGAGCATTTCGCTCTTGAAAAGCGTCAGCTCGTCTTCGGTTATGTCCTTGCCGTCTGAAGCAAGGGCTTTTTTGAAGATTTCGTTTGCATGATAAGCGTCCGGCTTTGTAAATGTGATGAAATCGTCCATGCCGTGGTCTGCGGTCTTGCAGCCCAGTGCCTCAAAGCGGTCGAGTGACGCGGTAAAGGCAGAAAGAAGAGAATCAAGATCTGTTATTTCAACTCCGTTTGCCTTGCCAAGCTCGGAAATATACCCGGTAATTCCTTCGCGCTCGATGTTCATTCCCTTGTCGGGGCGGAATGCGGGGAGAACCTTGACAGGGAAGCTCTTGTCCTTTGCAATCATGGAATGATATTCAAGAGAATCGGCGGGGTCGTCCGTCGTGCAGAGAAGTACCACGTTGCTTTTCTCAATGAGCTTTCTCGCGCTCATGTCGGCGTCGGCAAGCCTGTCCGATGTTATCTTCCAGATTTCGTCGCAGTTTTTTTCGCATATTATAAGCTCACAGTCGAAATAACGGCGCAGCTCAAGGTGACTCCAGTGGTAGACCGGATTTCCGATAAGAGACGGCATGACCTTGCAGTATTCGCGGAATTTTTCGTAATCTGAGGCATCGCCCGTTATGTATTTTTCGCTGACGCCGCAGGAGCGCATTGCACGCCATTTATAGTGGTCGGCGGCTAGCCACAGCTCGGTTATGTTTGAGTAGTGAACATCCTCTGCGATTTCCTTTGCGGGAAGATGGCAGTGATAGTCTATAATGGGCATTTTTGAAGCATAGTTTTTATAGAGCAGCTCGGCGGTTTTGGTTGAAAGCAGAAAATTCTCATCCATGAAGTTTTTCATCATTACTTCTCCTTGTGAAAAGAAATTTTATCAAGATATACTTTATCACATTTGCATATTTATTTCAAGCATCATTATAAAATCTGGTACAAATGCAATACTTTTGAGAATTTATATTGCAAAAAGGGAAATTGTATGATATAATCTTAGGAAAATGAGAAAGTGTTTCCATATGCGGCGACGCATGCCGCAGAAAGGGATATATATGAATGATCTGACAAATTTCAGCCTTCTTTATCCGAGCGTCAGCTCCGGCTCTGAGCATTATGCCGGGAAAAACGTGCCCGACATCAGCATGTATGAACTGGAACAGCTCGGAATGCTTGAATTTCTCGATACAAAGAGCCATGAACTGAGTGAATACTTCACGACGTCTCCCGAGGTCATGAAATACCGCAGAGAGATGTTTCAGGACATGCTCGACCACGAGGAACTGGGCAGGATGCTGAACTCTCTTATCCCGATTCTTTTCGATATAAGCGAACTGCGCCGACTTGAGGCGGACAGCGGCGAGACGGAAGACTATCTGATGAGCATTACTGAAATCGAGCTTTATATTTCGAGCATAGACTTGCTCAGGCGCACCCTCGTGCCGCTTCGCAAAGACCTTAAGAGCCAAGCGTTCCTTACCTTCTCGGAACGTATATACGAGCTTGCAGAAAGCGACTATTATAAAGAGCTCAATATCAAGCTGAACGAACTTACAAACAGGGTAAGAGAAATAAAATCAGTGACGATAGGAGTAAACCTTGACGCCCAGCTCCGCGCATCGGATGCGGGAGTGCTTTCGATAAATTCCGAAAAATTCCGCTCCGGAGACGTGCTTGACAAAATCCTGCATATCGGCTCGAAGAACGACGGGTATACCTGCATTGCAAGCCTTGTCCCGTTCGGTAAAAAACAGTCGGATAACCAGAAAACGGCGCTCGCGCTTGCCTTTAACTCGGCAATCAACGACGTATATAAATCCTCTCTCCGCTCATGGAAGAAAATTGTGCAGACATATGTGCTTGAAAACACGGATTTTCTTCTGAATCTGATGCCGGAGATAGAATTTGTCGGAAAGGCGACCTCAATGATGCGCGCGCTCCTGTCTCGCGGCTTGCCGCTTGTCTCACCGACCGTCGCGGAGCGGAGCGAGAAGAAATTTATCGTAAAGGACCTTTATAATCCGTGCGTCGCGCTTAAAATAGACGGAGAAATCGTTCCGAATGACCTCGATTTTGATGCGGAAACGCCGATTTTCGTCCTTACAGGACCTAACAGAGGCGGAAAAAGCGTTGTGACCTGCGCCGTCGGACTTGCACAGGCAATGATGCAACTCGGAATGTTTGTTCCCGCGCGTGAGGCGCAGATAAGCCCTGCCGACGCGATATATACTCATTTTCCGACCGGCTCCGATGATACTATCGACAAGGGAAGGCTCGGAGAAGAATGTGCGCGCCTGACGAGCATATTTGACCGAATAACCGACCAAAGTCTTGTGCTGCTTGACGAATCTCTGTCTTCAACCGGCTCGTTTGAGGCGTCATATATTGCCGCCGAGGTGCTTGCGGGACTTGCACGCTGCGGCTGCCGCTGTCTTTTTTCCACTCATTTGCATGAGCTTGCGGCGGAAATCGACAGAATCAACGAAAAAAGCGTCGGTGAGGGCGGAGTTAAAATAGATACTCTTGTCGCCGGTATAGAGGAAGGGAAACGCTCTTTCAAAATCGTGCGCGCAAAGCCCGACGGAAAGAGCTATGCCCGTGACATTGCGGAAAAATACGGGCTTACCTACGAAAATATAATAAGGAAAATTAAAGACAAAACATCAGAAAACGGAGGAAAAAACAATGGATGAAATACTGAAACTGCTTGAAGACAACGCAACGTACACACCTGCTCAGCTTGCGGTCATGTGCGATGGAAATGAAAAGGAAATTTCCG
>JBJFAQ010000180.1:0-3320 GCA_051887995.1 Eubacteriales bacterium | reverse complement strand
TTCCGGCTCACGTTGAGATGATGGGACTTATCGGCATGGGCAACAACCCGATGGTAGGCGCAACGGTTGCTGTTGCAGTTGCGGTTGAAGAGGCTCTGAAAGCCGCAAAATAAGGGCTTTTCGAGACTAATTAAAGTTTCTGATTTACTTTGTGGGCGGCGGGAGAACGGAAAAAGCATTTTTGTCCGCCGTTTGACAGCCAGAGCTTATTGAAGTTTATAAAAAACATGGGGCAGGGGATTCCTTGCCCCTTTTCTTTTGCGGTGCAGTCCTTTTTGAGAATTTTTTTAGGTGTTGTCACACGAAAGTATATTTTTATGCAAAAAAATGTAAAATTTGCAAAATATATCTTCCAAAAAAGAAGAAAATGACATATAATAAGATGAAAAAAGATGATTGGAGAATTACATGGAAAAACTCAGAAGCAAGCAGGGATTCATATGCGATATGGACGGCGTTATATATCACGGCAATCGTATTCTTCCGGGAGTGAAAGAATTTGTTGATTGGCTGTACCGCGAGAATAAAAACTTTCTGTTTTTGACAAACTCATCGGAGCGTTCTCCGAAGGAGCTTCAGCAGAAGCTCGCAAGAATGGGACTTGAGGTTGACGAAAGCCATTTTTACACAAGTGCACTTGCTACCGCGCGGTTCATCAGCAGTCAGTGCCCCGGAGGAAGCGCGTACGTCATCGGCGGTGCCGGACTTATTATGGCACTGCATGACGCGGGCATTACCATGAACGACGTAGACCCCGACTATGTCATCATAGGAGAGGGAAACACATATAATTACGAGAATATTCTGAAAGCGGTACGCCTTGTGATGAAAGGTGCAAAGCTTATCGGAACAAACAGCGACCTCACCGGACCTGCGGAGGACGGCATTATTCCCGCATGCCGTGCAATGGTAGCTCCGATTGAAATGGCAACGGGGCAGAACGCGTATTTCGTCGGCAAACCTAACCCGCTGATGATGCGTACCGGACTTCGCATTCTCGGTGTACATTCCGAGGACGCCGTTATGATTGGCGACCGAATGGATACGGACATCGTTGCGGGCATTGAGACAGGTCTTGACACTGTTTTGGTGCTCTCGGGGGTAACGACAGAAGATGAAGTAAAGAAATTCCCGTACCGCCCGCGTCTTGTGCTTCGCGGCGTGGGAGATATTCCCGAAATCTAAAAAAATATTATTGCCGTTTCAAAAAGTCCCTGCCCGAGATGAGTAGGGGTAAGCAAGAATACATTTCCTTATAAAAGCATTTTGCGGTGGGAATGTTATGTCTTTCGGCTGTATGGCAAATTTGGTATAATTGAGCATGGGAACTTTTGGACAATAAAGGCATTTATATTGATATATAGACAAATCGGAATTTTACGTTTTGCAGGGGAAAATAAAAATGCATACTAAAGAGAAAAAAGCATTTGCATATGTTGTTATGGGAATATATTTGTTATTTCTTTGTTGGCTTATTCTTTTTAAGTTGGCAGATTCTATTGATAAAATTCCTTCCATGAGAGCAGTTAATCTGATTCCGTTTCATTACGACCAATTATCCAATACAAGATTCCATCAAATGGAAATTTTATATAACGTACTGGTATTTGTCCCGGCGGGTTTTTTCTTTTCGGCTTTTGGAAAAAGAAAGGTCACATCGGGAATCATCGCCAGTGCAATGTTAAGTTTGTGTTTTGAGATTCTTCAGTGGATATTTGCACTTGGTGCAAGCGATATAACAGATTTGATTACAAACACGGCAGGAGGCGCGCTGGGTGCATTCATATATTTCGCTATGGGGAAATTATTCAAGGGAAATCAATTAAAAATTGCATGTATTATAGGCGCTATTCTTGAAGCAATATTTATCATCTTGATGATTGTGCTGATTATTTTGAATAATTGAAAAATTTAGGTTTGTCGAACCGAAAACTACATATTGCCGAAAAGGAGCAAGGCTGATATATGCCTTGCTCCTTTTCGGTTTCCAATAAGCATTCATGGAAAATGAATAAAAAGGTTAGATATACACGCTAGTACTTATCTCGGACAGAGACATCAAAAAATGCAGGCGGCTTTTTGGGTAAATAATTTATAAACGATAAAAACAAAGCTCAGTCGGTGATGCATCGCTTTTTTGCACATTTATAACCTTACACATTCGGAAACGGCGCTTTTATTCAACCGCTTTCATCGCCTCTGTCATACTTATGTTTTTCGTTTTGTAGGTAAGTGCGGCGTCAACGATGATAATGAAAGCAAATGTTATGAGCACAGCCAAGAAATAGCTTATCGGCATAAGGCGGCAACCAAAATACATGGTGCTGATTTTGATTTGCGACATAACGTATCGAAGTAGCAAAATTCCCATTGGAATGCCGCAAACCGTACTGATGCCGGTCAGAACAATATTTTCGCGGAAAACGTAATAATTCTGCTCTTTTTGATAAAAGCCCAGCACCTTAAGAGTGGCAATTTCGCGCGAACGTTCGGTGATTGTGATGTTTGTCAGATTATAAAGGACGATAAACGCGAGTGCGCTTGCGCATACAAGCACGATAAGGACAATGTAGTTAAGACTTTCCATCATATTGCCGACTCTCGTTTTCATATCGCTGCTGAGGGTTACGTTTGCCACATTTTCAGCCCCCAGCAGAATTGCTCCTGCGGCGCGCTCGTCCTGACCGTCCGCAAAAATCACATAGGCTGTATTGCAGTCCGGCAAAACGCCCCATTGCTTTTCGCATGTGTCGGAGGAGATATAAATGTAGTCATAAATGTAGTTGTCAAAGATGCCGGAGACAGTAACGGTGAGCGTTCCGTATGTTTCGTCGGTGACCTCAAGCGTATCTCCTTTTGAAATGCCGTTTGCGTCGGCAAAGCGGTAATTGACTACCGCTTCTCCCTCTGTCGGAGCAGGCAAAGTGGTATTTCCCTCATGAAGGTTTATAAAATCGGACGGGTCGCTGTCGAAAACAACCAGATTTATGTTCTCGGTTTTGCCGCTTTTTGAGACGTCGGCGTTTGCGGTATAAAGAAATGCAGTCTCCTTTGCGGCTTTTTCCGTTTCTGAGACAAATGCCTGCTTTGACACGTCGTTCATGCCTGAAATAAACGATACCGAAGCGTCATAAAGCTCGATTTCATTGTACTGACGGTCGGCAATCGGGCTTATGGTGTCACGTATGCCGAATCCCGTCAGAAGAAGAGCGGTACAGCCTCCGATACCGAGTATCATCATAAGCATGCGCTTTTTGTAAAGCATTATATTTCGGATTGAAATTTTGTGCAGGAATTTAATATGATTCCAAATAAATCCG
>JBJFAQ010000179.1:0-3327 GCA_051887995.1 Eubacteriales bacterium | reverse complement strand
CAATAGACAAGACCACTCTTCAGATTGACTTCGAAGAATCAATTGACTATAAAGAATTTCTTTGCAGCCTTGCAAGCCCCTGCCTTGTTCCGCTCCGTGAGACAATTGTTTCAACAAATCCCGACTGGTCAAAGAGCGTTTCTTCAATCGCGTGCAGCGGTCCGTTTACTCTGCGCGAGGTAACGTATGGCAAGTCTCTCACCCTTGAGCGCAATTCTTGCTACATGAGAAACCGTACGAAGGACAGCATAAAGAAATATGTAACGCCCTATCGCCTTGTTATTGACTTTACAAAAACCGCAGATGAACAGCTCGACGCTTTTGAAAACGGCGACATAGAATATCTTGGTTATATTCCGCTTGAGAGCCGTAGCGAGTATCAGAAAGAAGCGGATGTTACAGATGCACTTTCCACCCTTTCCTGCTATTTTAACGTAAACAATCCCCTGTTTGCAGATGCAGACACCCGCAAGGCGCTTTCTCTCGCCATAGACCGCGAGGCGATTGCCGAAAAGCTCGTATTTGCCGATGCCGCAACCGCTCTTGTTCCAAACGGCGTGTTTGAAGCAAGCAAGGCTACATCAAAGGATTTCCGCACAGTCGGAGGAGATTACCTTGCCACTACGGCAAACACCGACGAAGCAAAATCACTTCTGAAGTCAACCGGTTCATTTAATCTCACGATATACGATACCGAAATAAACAACGCGGTTGCCGAAATGCTTAAGTCCGCGTGGGAGTCTCTCGGTTTCAAGGTCAATATTGTTGCCCTTTCATATGTTGCAAATGACGATATTGCCTCCGGAGAAACAAAGCCCTCCACCGAGTACTACGATGACGCATATCTTGAAGCTCTCAGAGCCGGCGATTTTGACGTTATTCTTGCCGACATCTCCGCTCTTGATACAGATGCATTCTCCATGCTTGCAACATATGCGTTCGGATACACGGGCAGGAACATGACTTTCCACGTCGATTATTATGAAGATCCGCTCAATATCACCGGTTATAACGACGAGGAGTACAATGAAATAATCAGCCGTGCATTTGCAGAGAAAAATGTGGCATCAAGAAGCGCAATTCTTCACGAGGCAGAGGCAAAGCTCATGGAAGATCTCCCGGTAATGCCTATTGTATTCACAAAGAACGCTTCTCTTAACAATCTCAAGCACCTGAAAACAGATTATTTCGGCTATAACCTCTTTACCGATGTAAAACTTAAATAAATTCCCAAAGCGGCTGTGCCTAAAATAAGGCACAGCCGCTTTATGTATCAGGCATTTTGCTTTTATTTTTTTATTTTATGTAGACAATAATAGAAAAAAGTGGTATAATATACGCATCAGAGACATGATAGATATGTTTTTATATAAAAACCGACACTTCTCTCCCGCGTTCTTAAATAAAAAGCCAAAAAGTCTCTTTTAAAGCAATTTTTAACTTAACGGCGAAGATTATACTCCGCTTTGGGATAAAAAACGCACTTTGCAGTTTCGCATGATTTACGCAAATCTTTAGCTATACAGTCTTTTTTAACTGAAAGGAAGATAATTTGTGAAAATAATCTCTCTTTTAAGCCCTGACTATCGCTCGAACAGTTTTTTGCTCACGGCAAACGACCGCTGTGCCATAGTTGACCCCGGTCAGCCGCTTGACATATATCAAAAGGCGTTTCAAAGCCACGGGGTTTTGCCCGATATGATTATTTTGACGCATGCGCATTTCGACCATATTTTTTCGCTTGACGCACTACGCGATATGTATTCCGTTCCGGTATGTGTCCATGAAGACGAAAGCGAATCTCTCGCCGACAGCGAAAAAAACGCATATTCTTCTTTTTTCGGCGGAGAACTTAAAATGAGACCTGCCGATTTTACATTTAATGAAAATACCGAGCTTGAAATTGCCGGAGAGAAAATTAAAATCCTTCACACACCCGGCCATACTGCCGGCTCTTCCTGCTTTTTGACCGGAAATGCGCTTATTACAGGCGATACTCTCTTTTCCGATTCTGTCGGTCGCACCGACCTTTACGGAGGAGATCAGTATACTCTCTTAAACTCACTTAAAATTCTGCGCAGAATACCCAATGCGCAAAGCATAACCATTTATCCGGGACACGGTCCCACCGAAACGCTCTCAAATGCGCTTGATAATGTTTTCTACTGATAGAAAGGATATTTTTGTACAATGGATTATATCAAACTTGCCGATTTACTCTTTCCCGATGTGACCGAAACACCCGAAGACATGGAAAAGCGGTTTCCTCCGCGCGACCTGCCTGAAGGAGCAAAGGTCACGCGTTTTGCGCCAAGCCCTACTGGGTTTGTTCATTTCGGCGGTCTTTTTCCGGTAACGGTCGGAGAACGCCTTGCACATCAGAGCGGAGGAGTTTTCTTCCTCAGAATTGAAGACACCGACGGCAAGCGTGAAATTCCCGGAGCTGCCGAAGCTCTTATCCGCACGCTTGAACACTACGGAATCCATTTTGATGAGGGCGCAATATTGGACGAGAACGGCACGGTTTCAGACCACGGAAATTACGGACCGTACAAGCAAAGCGCCCGCAGTTCCATTTATCATGTGTACGCAAAGCGGCTTGTCTCAGAAGGAAAAGCATATCCCTGCTTTACAACCGAGGAGGAGCTTGAGGCGCTTAATGCAATAGATAAAAAAGCCGAAATCAAAGAGCGAGACTGGCACGAGGACTCATCAAAGCAAAAGGAAGAAATGCTGAAAGCACGTCAGATTACGCTCGAAGAGGTTGAAGAAAATCTGAAAAAAGGAAATCCGTTCGTGCTTCGCCTTCTTTCCGACGGCAATCCTGAAAAGAAAACGCATTTTACCGACCTCATTAAAGGAAATCTTGAAATACCGGAAAACGATGAAGATTTTGTTCTTTTAAAAAGCGACGGTATACCCACCTACCACTTTGCGCACGCCATTGATGACCATCTCATGGGCACGACGCACGTCATCAGGGGTGAGGAATGGCTTCCGTCTGTGGCAAAACACATCATGCTTTTCAGATATCTCGGATTCAAAATGCCGAAATATCTCCACATCGCACAGCTCATGAGGCTCGAGCCGAACGGCTCAAAGAAGAAGCTCTCCAAGCGCGATATGGGCGCGAACATGGAGGACTACAAGCGGCTCGGATACGCTCCGGAATGTGTCATGGAGTATGTAATGACGCTGCTTAACTCAAACTTTGAGGAATGGCACGCCGCAAATCCGGAAAAAGAATACACGGATTTCCCTTTCAGCATCAAAAAAATGAGTACGTCCGGCTGTTTGTTCGATTTTAACAAGCTGAATGATGTATCA
>JBJFAQ010000178.1:0-15156 GCA_051887995.1 Eubacteriales bacterium | reverse complement strand
TGGGTGGGTTTATTATCTTTTTGCGCTTGTCCTTATTACCGGAATTGTCAACAGCGTGAACCTTACCGACGGTATAGACGGTCTTGCAAGCTCCGTGTCGCTTGTCATAGGCGTTTTCATTTCGATTGTTGCGTTTGCAGTGACAGATATTTCTCTCGGTCTTGCATCCGCCTGCCTTGTAGGCGCGACGCTTGGATTTCTTGTATATAACGTTTACCCTGCAAGGGTGTTTATGGGCGACACGGGTTCTCTTTTCCTCGGCGGAATGACGGTCGGAGTTGCGTTTATGATGAATAATCCGGCGCTCGTGCTCGTTTTCGGACTGCTCTTTGTCATCGAAGCCGTTTCCGTTATGCTTCAGGTGGGCTTTTACAAGCTGACGCATAAAAGACTGTTCAAAATGGCTCCGATACACCATCATTTTGAAAAATGCGGCTGGAGCGAGGTGCGCATTGTCTGCGTTTTCTCGGTCTTTACCGCAATTTGCTGTGCCACCGCATGGCTCGGCATAAGAATCTGATATAAAATAATTTTTTGGGGAGGCGACGGAACATGAATCCAAATGGTGAAGATTATTTTGTAAAACGTTCCGTCGGAACGGAGAAAGAAAAAAGCGAAAATGCTAAGAGCCGTACCGAGGCTTCGCCGCAGAGCAAAACGCACCGCACGGCAGTCCGTATAGAGCCTGACAATGCGGTCGGAACGCAAAAAAAGGCTCCGAAGTCCGATCCGGAAGCAAAAAGCACTTTAAAAACCGACAATGAATGCAGAGCTTTGTCAAAATCCGGCGGAAGCCGCCGTGAAGGGATGCTGAGACCTGCCGGAAGAGAAAGTCAGGACGCCATTCAGCCTGAGAACGTATCAGACAAGGCGGCCGCGAGAAATTTGCGGGATCGCTTTGTCCGTATCCCGGACAGCTGCAAGGCGGGAAACGTCGATATGGTGTTCCTTGTGCTGCTGATTTTCCTTCTCGCTTTCGGTGCTGTGATGAGCTTCAGCGCAAGCTATGCATACGCCGACAAAAAGTACGGAGACAGCTACTATTTTGTCGAAAGACAGCTTCTTTTTACTTTGTTCGGCGCGATCGCAATTACGATTGTTACTCTTTTTCCTTTGAAAACATATAAGCTTGTAACCTATGCCGTTTTCGGACTTGCAGTTATTCTTCTTTTACTCGTGCTTGTTATAGGCTCGACCAGAGGCGGCGCAAAGCGGTGGCTCGAAATACCGGGATTTGGTTCGTTTCAGCCCTCGGAGCTTGGAAAAACGGCGCTTGTCATGATGATGTCGCTGTATCTTGCGTCTTTTGCAGACAAGGTTGAGTCTCCGAAGTTCAAAACGTCGTTTGTTTACGGACTTCTGATTCCTGCGTCCATTATCGGGCTTATCGGAGGTCTTGTCGTGCTTGAGAGGCACTTTTCGGGACTTATAATCATCTGCTGCATAGGTCTTTGCGAAATGGTGCTCGGCGGCTGCAAGTTAAGGTATATAATTCCGATAGGCGTTGTCGCCGCGGTCGGAATTGCGGTTTTGATTCTGGCGACCGGATATTCAAGCACGCGTATATCCGTGTGGCTTGATCCGTGGTCAGACCCGGGAGACGAGGGCTGGCAGACAATACAGGGGCTTTACACAATAGCGTCGGGCGGTATTTTCGGAGTGGGACTCGGAAACAGCCGTCAGAAATACGGCTATGTTGCCGAGCCTCAGAACGACTTCATATTTACCATTATCTGCGAGGAGCTTGGCTTTGTGGGGGCCGTTACCGTTATGCTTCTGTTCCTGCTTCTTATCTGGAGGGGATTCGTTATTGCAAGGCATTCTCCGAACCGCTTTACATACCTTATCGTCATGGGGCTTATGATAAAGGTGGCGCTTCAAGTGATATTCAATATCGCCGTGGTGACGAATACTATACCGAATACGGGTATTTCGCTTCCGTTTTTCAGCTCGGGAGGTACGTCTCTCCTTGTACAGATGGCGGAAATGGGCATTGTCCTTTCAATTTCCCGATATTCGCATAATCCAAAATAAAGAACGGAGCAGGCTATGAGAGTGATAATGACAGGCGGCGGCACGGGTGGACATGTAAATCCGGCTCTTGCCATTGCCGATACGATAAAAAGAAACGACCCGAACTCGGAAATACTTTTCGTCGGGACAAAGACCGGCATAGAGAACAAGCTGACGGGGGCTGCGGGCTACCCGATTCGGCACGTCGAGGTTCTGGGCTTTCGCCGCTCGCTTTCGTTAAAAAATATAAAAGCCGCATACCTTGCCTTGGTGTCTCCGAAAAGAGCGGAGAAGATTGTAAAGGAATTTAAACCCGATATTGTAATCGGAACGGGAGGGTATGTCTGCTGGCCGGTGCTTGTCGCCGCCTCCCGTCTCGGAATACCGACTGCGGTACACGAGTCGAACGCATATCCGGGTGTTGCCGTTAGAAAGCTCCAGCCATATGTCGACCGTATTTTCCTCAATTTTGAAGAAAGCGCGCAGTACCTGACCGCAAAAGAAAAGATAATGCATGTCGGCAATCCGCTTCGGGCGGGATTTGGGTTTTGCGGGCGCGCGGAAGCAAGAAAAAAACTCGGAATGCCCGACGAATACAAGACATTTATTCTCTCATACGGCGGCAGTCTCGGTGCCGAGAAGGTAAACGAGGCGTGCCTTGAGCTGATGCGGGATTTCTGCGCCTCGCATCCCGACGTATACCACCTGCACGCGACGGGAGCGATAGAATGGGAGGCATCATCGGCACAGTTCCGCGCCTTCGGACTTGACAAATGCAAAAATCTGAAGCTTGTCGAATATATCTATGACATGCCGCTTCAGATGGCGGCGGCGGACATTGTGATTTCAAGAGCCGGCGCAATGACGGTTTCGGAGCTTGCCACGCTCCGCAAAACGAGCATAATGATTCCGTCCCCGAACGTCACAAACAATCATCAGTATAAAAACGCAAAGGTCATCGAGGACATGGGCGGCAACGTGCTGATTGAGGAAAAGGAGCTCGGTGACGGCAGGCTTGTGCGGGAGGTCGGGCGTCTTATCGCAGACCCTGCGCTTTGCGCCGAAATGGGGGAGGCAATATCTCACTTTGCAGACCTTGACGCAAACAAGCTGATATATGAAGAGATAAAGAAACTCACAGAAAACGGGGGGAAAAGGAAAAAATGACAGATTACAGGTATCGCCGCGGGACGCGCGGCGGTCAGAATGCACGCTCAAGACCCTCATATTACTGGAATCCTAAGACGCAAGGAAATCAAAAGCATAATTTCCGCCGCAGTGCGGCGGTGTGGAAAAGACGTGCTTTCATTTTGCTTGTTATCATAGCCCTTTTTGCCATAGGATTTCTGCTTGTCGGTTTTTTCTCCTCGTACTTCGACATAAAAGAAATATCCGTTTCGGGCGACGGCAAATATTCGGACGAGGCGATTATTGAAGCCTCAGGGCTTACGCTCGGCGTAAAACTATACAGCGCCGACACCGAGAGCGCAAGAAAAAATATCCTGTCGGAGTTTCCCGACCTTAAGGATGTTAAAATAAACAAAGTGCTGCCGGCGACGATACAGATAGAGGCGATATATGAGATTCCGAAATACTACATCTGCATTACGGGCGAGTATTTTACCCTTTCGGACGGGCTTCGGGTACTGAGCCGCAGCGCGAGCGCGGCGGCCTGCAAATCGTCGGGGCTTATATATGTTTCGCTTCCCGACGTGAAGCGCGCGGTGACAGGAGAAAGGCTTAGCTTTTTCTATGAGAGTGACGATTACATCGTGCGGTTTCTCACCGATTTTTCGGAGTCGTCCTTTTATACCGATGCCGACCGGATATACATAGGCGGAAAATTTGACATTTCATTTGTAAAAACCGGATACTACCGCGTGAAAATCGGGAGCTTCCACGACTGCGCGCTTAAAACGAAAATGGTGGAAAAGGTGCTTGACGAGGGCGGCTACCGCGGGGAAAAAGGAGTTACCATTGATGTGTCCGATGTTTCGGAAACGGCGGTTTCGGTAAGCAAAACGGCAAAAATAGAATAAAATAGGCGATTTTCCACGAAAAAAAGCCACAGATAGAATAAAATTTCAAAAAAACTATTGCAAAACAGAAAAAAATCGAGTATTATATTATAGGATATTTATACTTTTCCGTGAAAAATAAAATTAAAGAGATATAAAAAATCTGGAGGACAAAAAAATGACATTCGAACATGACGAATCCTACGATAGCGGCGTATGTATCAAGGTCATCGGCGTCGGCGGCGGAGGAAACAACGCGGTCAACCGCATGATTTCAGCCAATATTCGCGGCGTGGAGTTCATTGCAATCAATACCGACAGACAGGTACTTAAAAATTCGAGCGCTCCGAATCAAATTGTTATCGGTGAGAAGATAACAAAGGGACACGGAGCAGGTGCGAACCCCGAAATCGGCGCACGTGCCGCCGAGGAAAATCTTGAGGATATCAAGAACGCGCTGAACGGCGCCGATATGGTATTCATCACAACCGGCATGGGCGGCGGAACAGGTACGGGAGCTGCTCCCATCGTTGCGCGCGCCGCAAAGGAAATGGATATACTTACGGTCGGAATCGTTACAAAGCCTTTTGCCTTTGAGGGCAAAAAGAGAATGGACGCGGCTGAAGTCGGCATTGCAAACCTCAGCGAGTTCGTCGATGCTCTTGTCGTTATCCCGAACGAGAGACTGAAGCAGGTTTCAGATACTCGCATTACGCTTTTCAATGCGTTTGAGATTGCCGACGACGTTCTGCGCCGCGGTGTTCAGAGCATTTCAGAGCTTATCAACGTTCCCGGCTTTATCAACCTTGACTTTGCCGATGTGACTTCTATTATGAGCAACGCAGGCTACGCTCACATGGGCGTCGGCGCGGCATCAGGCAAGGACAAAGCGGAGCTTGCGGCAAAGGCTGCAATTTCAAGCCCGCTGCTTGAGACTTCCATTGCAGGCGCAAAGGGAATCCTTATCAGCATTACCGCTTCGCCCGATGTAGGACTTGAAGACGTAGACCTTGCTTCCTCCATGATTTCAAGCGAGGCAAGCGCAGATGCGACAGTAATCTGGGGTGTTGCTTTCGACGAGGAGCTTGAGGACGAAATGAAGATTACCATTATCGCCACAGGCTTTGAAAAAAAGGACGAGGATGTAAAGCGTCCGGTAAAGCCGGTGCTTAAGACCGAGGAGATAAAGCGCCCTGCAAAGGAACAGCCTGAGGTGAAGAAGGAAGCCGAGGTAAGTGCGGCTCCGTCTCATGCGGCAGAAAATAAAGCAGAGGCTGCTCCCGCTCCCGATTTTGGCGAACCTGAGACTCCGGAGGAAGACGGTGAGGAGAAAGCTCCCGCAATGGGCGATACTCCCGTATCGGAAGACGATTTTGACGAGATTATGAGCATGCTCAGACGCGGCAGACGCCGCGACGACTTCAGAGGCAGAAGATAAGCCCGGAAGCCGCTTCATACATAAAGGTATATAAGATCGGGCTGCCTTGGCAGCCCGATTGAGTTTTTCGACTGAAGGAAACTAAATCTATGAATTTTATTATGCTTGGAACGCTTGTCAACACTCTGGCTGTCGCCGCAGGCAGTCTGATAGGTCTTGCCCTAAAAAAAGGAATCCCGGACAAGGTCGCCGACACGGTAATGAAGGGCATGGGGCTTTGCGTGCTGTGGATAGGCATAACCGGGGCTATTAAAGGGCAGAACGCCATTGTGATGATACTTTCTGTTCTGATAGGGGCTATTATAGGCGAGGCCGCCGATCTTGATCGCCGCGTCGGAGTGCTCGGCGAAAAGCTCCAGAGACTTGTCGGGAACGGTCACGGAAATATCACGCAGGGCTTTGTCACCTCGACACTGCTTTTCTGCGTCGGCGCGATGGCGGTGCTCGGACCTCTTGAGAGCGGTCTTAAGAACGTCCATTCGACGCAGTACACAAAGTCTGTTCTTGACTTTGTAAGCTCGGTGATATACGGCTCGTCCCTCGGTATAGGAGTTATGTTTTCATCGCTTTCGGTGCTTGTTTTTCAGGGGGCGATTACATTGCTTGCGCGCTGGATAGCTCCGGCGCTGAGCGAAAGCGTTATCACGGAAATGACGGCGGTAGGCTCGCTTCTAATCGTGGGACTTGCCTTCAATATGCTCGGCGTTACAAAGCTGAAGGTGATGAATTATCTTCCCGCTGTTTTTGTGACCATACTGCTTTGCCCGCTTTATCAGTTTATTGCCGGGCTGTTTGCATAATATCGCATACGGAGGGGCAAATATGAGCATAGTATATCCGGTGAAGATTTCATATGTTGCCAAAAGCCGCATTTGGGGCGGGGACATGCTTGAAAAACGCTATCTTAAGAAAATGGACGGCGGCAACATCGGCGAGACCTGGGAGCTTTCCGCGCGCGGGGACGAAATGAGCCGTGTGCTTACCGGCGATGACGCAGGGCTTACGCTCGGAGAATATATAGGAAAGCATCCGGGTGTGCTCGGAAGCCGCTTTGAGGGCGGAAGATTTCCTCTGCTTATCAAATTTATCGACGCGCATGACAGGCTTTCCGTTCAGGTTCACCCGGACGACGAATATGCGGGACGTGTGGAAAACGATTCGGGAAAGACTGAAATGTGGTATATAATCGACGCAAAGCCGGGTGCAAGAATAGTTTACGGATTTGCAGAGGGCATAGACCGCGCCGCATTTTCGGAAGCGGTGAAAAACGGAAAAACAGACGATGTTCTCGGATGGAGAAATGTGAGACCGGGCGAGACGTATTTTATTCCGTCCGGGCTTGTACACGCAATCGGTGACGGGATACTCATCGCCGAAATTCAGCAGAACTCCGACCTTACTTACCGCGTCTATGACTATAACAGGTTAGACGCAGATGGGCGCAGACGTGAGCTTCATATAGAAAAAGCGCTTGATGTCAGCCGCCCTTTTACGGAAAAGGAAATATACGAGATGCGTTTTGAGGCGAGAGATATGTCGGACGACGAAAACACACTTGCCCACTGCCGTTTTTTCCGCGTTTCAAAGTACGATATAAGCGGAGAGAGGTGTTTTATGCCGAGCGGCGACACTTTTTTCTCCGTGCTTTGCATTTCGGGCGGCGGAAAGCTGATTTGCGGCACAGAGTCGCTTGAAATCCGAGCCGGAGACAGCATTTTCGTTCCCGCGGGGACAAAGGAGTGGCGCATTTTGGGAAAAGCGGAAGTGATTGTTTCTTCCGTATAAGGAGAAAAAATGGAAACAGTAAAAAAAGCTATTTTGAGGCTCTGGAAGCTGAAATGGTCGGTGCTGACAGTGATTTTTATGCTCGGCGTCCCTGTTTTGTCGTACCTTATGATGGAATCGTTTAAGGACAGCTATAAAGACCTTAACAGCACACTGATACTTTTTTTCAACCTTGCGTTTGTCTATCTTTTTGAAGCGTTTCTTTTCTTTTTGACGCTTTCCCCGTGTGCCGCCTGCACAAGTACGGCGGCGCTCTGCCTTATAATAGGCGCAGCCGAATACGCGGTGCTCTCTTTCCGCTCCGTGCCTATCCAGCCGTGGGACCTACTTTCTATCGGGACTGCACTTTCGGTTGCGGGAAATTATAAATTTGTCTTTACGAAAAAAGTCATCTGGCTTTTAGTCGGGTATTTTCTTCTGATTTTAGGCTCGCTTGTCCTCTGCCGCGCAAAACCGATGAGAAAAAATCGGAGAAGCACGCGGTGGATTGTCCGTGCGGTGGGAGTTTTGCTATGTATACCACTTGCCTTCGGGTACGTAAATATTGCGCAAAACGAAAAATTTCAGGACGACGCGGGGTATTACCCTTATTTGTTTACCCCCACCGTTGTCTACCGCAGAAACGGATTTTTCTTCAGCTTTGCCTCGCTTCTTAAATACATGGATATTTCCGTGCCTGATGGATATGACGTGCAGGAGCTTGAAAATGCAGCGGCAAAATACGAATCCGGCACCGCGGGAGAAAAAGACGAAAAGCCGAATATAATTGTAATTATGAATGAATCCTTTTCCGATATTTCGGTGTTAGGCGATTTTGAGTACGAGGGGGATTACATGCCTTTCGTAAGCAGTCTTACCGAAAACACGGTAAAAGGACAGGCATATGTTTCCGTCAAGGGCGGAAATACCCCAAATTCAGAATACGAATTTCTCACAGGCGACACCATGGCGTTTCTCCCGTCCGGAAGTATTCCGTATCAGCAGTATATTAAAGCAGAAACCGAGAACTTTATGAGTGGGCTTAAGGACATGGGGTATATGACGTACGCTATACACCCGTACAACGCAAGCGGCTGGAAGCGAGACACCGTTTATCCCTTGCTCGGAATTGATGAGAGCTTTTTCCTTTCGAGCTTTCCGAATGTAAAGCTCGTGCGCAATTATGTTTCGGACGAGGCGGTATACGACCGTGTTATCCGCATCTATAACGACAGCCTTGCAAAGGATGAGCAGGTGGCGATATTCTGCGTCACAATGCAGAATCACGGAGGATATTCAAGTACGCAGACCTATGACAATTTCGGGCATACCGTCAAGGCGTCCGGAATGAGGAACTCATATCTTGTTTCGACTTATCTTTCGCTTGTTCAGGTGTCCGACACGGCTTTCGAGGGGCTTATTGACTATTTTTCGGGAATCGACGAACCTACCGTTATAGTCATGTTCGGCGACCACGAACCGAACAGCTCGGTGACAAAACCCATTCTTGACATAAACGGAATCGACGAAGAGACGGATGACTGGAATGTGAGAAAGAATCAATACGTCGTGCCGTTTGTCATCTGGGCAAATTACGATATTGAGGAGCAGTCTGATGTAGTGACAAGCCTTAACTATCTCAATATTCTCGTTTCCGAGGCGGCGGGGTTGCCGCTCTCGCCGTATCAGAATTTCCGAAAAGAGCTGATGGAGGAGTATCCTGTCATAACGGCAAATTTCTGCATAGACAATGGCGGTGTGCTCCATACGCGAAAGGAAATGGACGCAGACGACGGACTGCTTCTTTACCGTCAGCTTCAGTACAATCATCTGTTTGACACGAAAAAAACGATTGATAATTTCTTTGACTGAAAAAAGAAAAAGACCGACAAAAGTCGGTCTTTTTCTTTGAAACAACTCTGAAAATCAGAGGATCTGTTCCTTAACCTTGGATGCCTTACCGATTCTGTCACGAATGTAGTAAAGCTTTGCACGTCTTACCTTACCAGTGCGGATAACGTCAACCTTGACAACATTCGGAGAATGAATGGGGAAGGTCTTTTCTACACCGACGCCGTAGGAAATACGTCTTACTGTGAAGGTTTCGGAGATTCCGCCGCCGTGCTTTGCGATAACGGTTCCCTCAAAGAGCTGAATTCTCTCTCTTGTACCCTCGACGATCTTGTTGTGAATGCGGACGGTATCACCGATGCGAACGACCGGAACGTCTGCCTTCAGCTGCTCATTTGTAAAAGCCTTGATCAAATCCATGATGGCTCCTCCTTAAAATCCGGACATTCGTGCGAGCGATAGCAGAGGACTGTCCTTATTTGCGCGGAAATCCGCATAACAATGGAATTATATCATACCGTTTTCGGTTTTTCAAGCCTTTTTTGAAAAAAAGTCAGATTTTTTTGACAAATCTTGAAAAAAGCATGTTCCAAACTGTTTTGAACGACGCGATAAGCGGGCGCATGTCGATTATCGCTATGCCGATAGCGGCAAAAATGCCGTACAGCCACCAGAAGCGGAAGCCGATAAGCATAAGCGCGCACTGAAGCCCTATTATGAGGCTGCTTATGATGATGACAAAAGGCTTTGTATTGAATCTGACATATCTTTTCGCGTCAATCACACGAATGACATATACTATAACATAGCAGAGAAGTGTGGCGAGAGCCGCTCCCTGAGCGCTGAGCACGGGAATGAGGAGCGCATTCAGGAGAATATTTGAGAGCGCGCCTATCATCGCCGTGACAAAGGAATTGACAGACCTTTTATGCTTGACGTAAACGCTTGACATGAATGTTACAAGGCTCGAAAAAACGGTTGCGGCGACAAGCACCGGAATGTACTGCCATGCGTCCGAGTACGTGTCGGCAAAAAGAATATCGGTAAAGACTTTTGCAAGCAGAATGAGCACAGACGCGGCAAGAAAAACGATGGACTGAAAGCTGTCAAACACGCGCGAGAAAAAGTCGCCGTCATTTCCGCCGTCCGAATCCGTCACCGCCGAATACTGCCACGCCTCGCTGAAGATTCCCGAAACGAGAATCAGCAACGTCGGAATACGGAACGCGGCGGCGTAAAGACCGTTTACGTACTGCCCGTCGATATAGGTTATCATATATCGGTCGGCAACATTCGTTATCCACCAGAAGATGGTCGTCGGTATCATCGGAACGCTGTACTTCAGCATTTCTCGGAGAACCGACATGTCAAAGCTGTGCGGCTTTATATATTTGATAAGTCCGAAGCCGAAATAAAGCATCAGTGCGACGAGAAAATCGGCGCAGATGACTGAGAGCACATATCCGCTTACCCCCATGTCAAAAACAAGGAGGAAGAGAAGATTCAGAGCAATTGTAAGCGCCGTACAGATTATCCCCTGAAGCGCAAAGAGCTTTGTTTTCCCGCATCCGCGCAGAAAATGTGCGGCGCTCATATGGTAATTCGAGGCGATGACGTACAGCGGGATAAGCCAGGTGTACGAGCCGAAAAAGCCGGTTTTTCCGAGCAGAGGCAAAATGGCAAAGGCAAGAAGTGAGCCGAGCGTTATCGTCACGGTGCTTACGCAGAAAACTTTCGCCTTGCCCGCTTCGTCCGTTTTATCCATGGCGAAGCGGAATATGCCGTCCACCATGCCGACGGCAAGTATCGGCAGAAGCAGGTTTGCCGTCTGGGAGATGAGGTCCGCCATGCTGTATTCGTCGGGTGAGAGGCAGGCGGTGTACAGCGGCAGCAGAAGGTAAACCAGAACCTTCGACGCGAGCGTTCCCACGCTCAGTATCGCGGTGTTGGACGCGAGCTTTGAATATCTGTTCATTTTGTGTTTCCGTTCTTTTAAATGTTTGCTTATGTGCATATGGTATCACATTTTTGTCTTTTTTTCAATATCCCGGGAAAAAAGGTTTACAAAATGGAAAAAAACATGTATAATATAGCTGTGCATCGACCGATGCCGGGAAAGGAAAAGGCAATGCTGAAAACAGAACGTACGAGTGTAATGAATTTTGAAAACGCGATACGCGGCGCGAGAAATCCGATGAACAGCTGGGCGAGAATGGACAGCGTGACGGACGAAAAAGGCAATTTTGTTTTCGGCGCAAACGACCTTGACCTTGCAAAGCGTCTTGCACGTGCCGGAAGCGACCACAGAAAGTTTCTTCGGCAGATATTTGTTTCGGTTGACATCACCGCGCCTCTTTACTGGTGGAAGGAATTTGATACGTATAAGGTAGGCACGGTGGCAAATTCCTGCTCAACGATGCACAAAATACACTCAAAGCCGTTTGAGCTTGACGATTTCAGCCATGACCGCCTGACTGATGACGCGCTTGACGCGCTAAGGCGTCTTGTGGATTTTCTTGAAGCTGAGCGTCAGCTTTTCATTGAAAACAAAGAGGAGCGCTCTCACTGGCACAACATGATACAGCTTCTTCCGTCGAGCTATAACCAAATGCGGACGGTGACGCTGAACTATGAGAATCTCATCGGCATTTATTACGCAAGAAAGAATCATAAATTGGCGGAATGGCATACTCTTTGCGAATGGATAATGTCCCTGCCTTATGCAGATGAACTCATTGCGGTCAAAGAGGAAAAAAAGACAACTTGAGGTTGGCGTCGTCCTACTGGTAAAGATATCAGCATGCCTAAAAGTTTTCGCCCGCCTTTTTTAAAAGGCGGCGCCGGCCGGGGCGTGTAGCCGCGGTCGCCATCCGCCGAGGGCGAAATCCCCGCTCACGTCCGACAACCTGCTTTCACGCGCGAAATCCCCTTATGGCGCTTTCTTTTTGCTAAGCTTTTTCTTTGCGCCTGCATCTGCAAAGAAAAAGCGGCTGTGGAAGTAGTGTAAATTTCCATCGTAATGTTTTTTAAGTTTGTCACCCCCTAAAATCAACCTGAAGTTGATTTTTCTTGTACCTAAAATAAAAAATGCTGATAATTGCCACAAAAAATCTCCTGATTTTTGATAAATATGCAGAAAATGGCGGAAACGCCTTGACAGAAATATCAAACAGGAGTAGAATAAAACGGTATTCACCGATAATAGCGGCGATGCCGTTTTTGATTTTAATTTGTTTGCCGCATTGCGGCAAGGAGGTCTTTTTTTATGAATCGCGTTTATAATTTTTCCGCAGGTCCTTCCATGCTTCCGCTTCCCGTGCTTGAGAAGGCGGCGTCAGAGCTTGTATGCTACGGCACGTCCGGGATGTCCGTTATGGAGATGAGCCACAGATCTCCCGACTACGAAGCAATAATCAAGGACGCGGAGGCTATGCTCCGCCGCCTTATGAACATTCCCGACAATTATAAGGTGCTTTTCCTTCAGGGCGGTGCCTCCACACAGTTTGCCGCCGTTCCTCTAAACCTTATAAAGAGAACGGGAAAGGCTGACTACATTGTTTCCGGTCAGTTCTCCGGCAAGGCGTTCAAGGAAGCGCAGAAGCTCGGATATGACGTAAAATGCGTCGCAACGACAAAGGACGATAATTTTGACCATATCCCGGTCGTAACCCGCGATATGTTCCGCCCGGACGCTTCGTATGTCCATATCTGCTTCAACAATACAATTTACGGTACTAAGTATTATTATATCCCCGATACGGGCGATATTCCGCTTGTCGCAGATATGTCCTCGTGCATTATTTCCGAGCCTGTTGACGTCACAAAGTTCGGAGTTATCTATGCCGGCGCGCAGAAGAACATGGCGCCCGCGGGAATGACGCTTGTTATCGTCCGCGATGACCTGCTTGACTTTGCCGAGGAGAAGATGCCCACTATGCTTGAGTGGAAAACAATGGCAGAGAACGGCTCAATGTACAACACGCCCCCCTGCTACACCATTTATATGGCAAAGCTTGTATATGAATGGATACTCGGTCTCGGCGGACTTGACGAAATGAAGAAGATGAACGAGAAAAAGGCAGCTTACCTCTATGACTACCTTGATTCTCAGAGCTATTATATCGCACCCGTAAAGAAAGAAAGCCGCTCCATGATGAACGTTACTTTCGTTACGGGAAATGCAGATCTTGACAAGAAATTCGCGTCCGAAGCATCGTCTGCGGGACTTAAAAACCTGAAGGGACACCGCAGTGTCGGCGGTATGCGTGCTTCCATTTACAACGCAATGCCTTATGAGGGCGTTGTAAAGCTCGTAGAATTCATGAAAGAGTTCGCCGCAAACAATCCGAAGGCATAATTATAACTTGTACAGGTGGTCAGAAAATGAAAAATATACTTCTTCTCAATAAGATAGCAAAAGTAGGCACGGATGTGCTTGACAAAAAAGAATACAGCATCGGCACGGATATTGCAGACCCCGACGCAATAATGGTGCGCTCTGCCGCAATGCACGACATGACATTCGGCAAAAATCTCCGCGCAATCGCACGCTGCGGCGCGGGTGTCAATAATATTCCGATAGACCGCTGCTCCGACGAGGGCATCGTGGTCTTCAATACCCCCGGCGCGAACGCAAACGGCGTAAAAGAGCTTACCATTGCCGCAATTCTGCTTGCCGCACGCAACATTACGGGCGGTATCGAATGGGTAAAATCGCTTGAAAACACCGAAGGCGTTGCAAAGGCGGTTGAAGCAGGCAAATCGGCTTTTGCAGGCAATGAAATTGCAGGAAAAACGCTCGGAGTTATAGGTCTCGGTGCAATCGGAGGCATGGTGGCAAATGCCGCAACTCATCTCGGCATGGATGTTGTCGGCTGCGACCCGTACCTGACGGTTGAGGCGGCATGGAACATTTCACATTCGGTAAAGAAGGCTTCCGCATTTGAAGAAGTTTTCGCTGTATCGGATTACGTTACTCTTCACGTTCCCGCAACAAACGAAACAAAGCACATGATAAATGAGAACTCGCTTGCGCTTATGAAGGACGGCGTTAAGATAATCAATCTTTCCCGCGCAGACCTTGTCGATATGAAGGCAATGAAAGCGGCGCTCGAGAGTGGTAAGGTATCATCTTACGTGACCGATTTTCCGACCGAGGAAAACATCGGCGTAAAGGGCGTAATTACAATTCCGCACCTCGGCGCGTCAACGGCTGAATCCGAGGACAACTGTGCGGTTATGGCGGCGCATGAGCTTGACGATTTTCTGCGCTACGGCAACATAAAGAACAGCGTCAACTTCCCGAATGTTTCTATGGCGCATACGCCTGACTGCGTACGCATTTGTCTTTTCCACAAAAACATTCCGACAACGCTCACAAAGATATCCGGCGCACTTTCCGACCAGGGTATCAATATAGAAAACCTTTTAAATCGTTCAAAGGGCAACAACGCATATACGCTTGTTGAAACGGCGGCCAAGATCGGTGATGACATCAAAGCGAAGCTGTGTGCGATCGAGGGCATGATCCGCGTTACGGTAATCGAATGATAAAAAACGCAGGCTTTAAAATGCGGTGGTCATAAGACAGTTGACAGCCACAGTAGTTTTGTTTGAACTGCTGTGGCTGTTCTTGTGTTTTTCTCGGATATGTGATAACATGGGATCAAACAGACCTGCAAATCGATTTTTATGGAGGAGAGAGTAGGCATGCAAATCAGCCAGTTTTTTTTGAATGGAGACTTGAAAGGCGCCATTGCATACATGCGCAATCACGAGGAATTCAAAGACATTCTTCCTGCGTATGTCGCGATTTTTGAAGATTGTGAATACCGCACGTTTGAAATACCGGACATACTCAACGATATCCTGCGTTTGTATCAGATTTATTTCCGTGATACCTTTTATTGCGGGTTGCCAGAGACAGAGGCCGCAGACAAGCTGCTGACACAACTGAAAGTGCTCCTGGATGTGCCGGATGCAGAGGAAGCGCTTCTGACTGAGCAGCTTCAATCGGTGTTTGAAGCGAAGGGCTATCATGCGCTTTTCGGGAAAACCCAGGGCTATTACGGC
>JBJFAQ010000177.1:0-15185 GCA_051887995.1 Eubacteriales bacterium | reverse complement strand
CGCGGCATTAAATAAACGGCATATTATTTTCTTTCGGTCGCAGGCGGCAAAAAAGCCCGAAAGAAAAGCGAACGTCGGCATATGAAAGACGTAAATTGCGGTATATATCAGCTTCAGAGTTTCGGATTTGCCGATATGCGGCTCTATAATGTGCGCAAACACGGTAAGAAATATAAGAAAAAATTTAAGGTTGCAGAATTTCGCTTCTCTCTTTTTGACGCTTTTCATATTCGTTCCTCCGAGCTTGGAATAAGCCTTTAAAGCGATTATAAAAGAGGCAAAAAGGGAAGTCAATCCACTTAAATAAGTCTTAATAGGTTGTGCATTTATTCTTAAGAGAATATTCCGTAAGGCATAAAAACCGAGGGCTTATCTGTACTCGTCAGCAAAGAAGGGAGACAAAAAAGAAAAACCTGAGTTCCTGCTCGGAACTCAGGTAAAGTAAAAATCAGATTTGCTCAAGGAGTATTTTTTCGACCTGAGCAAGGGCGGAATCAACAAGAGAAATGTCCTTTCCGCCGGCAAGCGCACTGTCGGGACGTCCGCCGCCTTTTCCTCCGGTGAGGGAAGCGACAGCCATTGCAAGCTTGCCTGCGTGAGCGCCGGCTTTGAGTGCGTCCTTGCCGCAGCTGACAACGAAGTTGAGCTTGCCGTCCGTTAAGACCGCAAGGACTGAAACAAGCGCGTCATCATTTGAACGAAGGTCGTCGGAGAGGGAGCGCGCCGTGTCAATCGTCATGCCGTCGACGCGGGCGGTGAGGAGCTTCAGCGCACCGACATTTTTAACGTTCTTCAAAAGCTCGCTTGCTCTTGACGCGGCAATTTTTGAATTGAGCTCGTCAATTTCTTTCTTCGCGTCACGCATTTCATTTTGCAGAAGCGCCGCGCGGGAAGCAATGTCGCTCGTTCTCTGGACCTTTAACTCTTTTGCGGTCTCGGAGATGAGCGCTTCGTCCTCCGCCATGAGCTTGAGAACGCCGCGTCCGGTGACCGCCTCAATTCTTCTGACGCCTGCGGCAACAGAAGATTCGGAAACGATTTTGAAAAGACCGATTTTTGCCGTATTGTCAACATGCGTACCGCCGCAAAGCTCGGTGGAGAAGTCTCCCATCTTGACGGCGCGTACAACACTGCCGTATTTTTCTCCGAACAGCGCCATAGCGCCCATTTCCTTTGCGTGTGCAACATCGGTTTCGACGGTGACGACGTCTTCGCCCGCGAGAATGCTCTCATTTACAAGTGCTTCCACTTTTGCAATTTCGTCTTTTGTCATCGGGGCAAAATGCGTGAAGTCAAATCTGGTCTGGAACTCGTCAACATAAGAGCCCGCCTGGGTTACGTGGTTTCCGAGCACCTTGCGCAGCGCCGCCTGAAGCAGATGAGCCGCACTGTGGCTGCGGCGGATATCTCCGCGGCGCTTTTCGTCTACCTTTGTTTTGACTGTATCTCCGACGCGGAGCGTGCCGACGCCGTTTTCTATGCGGCAGATATGAATGTAAATTCCGTCTGTTTTCTTTGTGTCGGTAACCTCTATCGTGAGATCTCCGGCTGAAATTGTTCCGGTGTCTCCGACCTGTCCGCCGCCCTCGCCGTAGAAGGGAGTGGTGTCAAGAACAAGTGAAAATTCGCCTTCGTTTACTTCGTCCGCTGCCGAGTCGTCAATAATGATGGCAAGTACCTTGCTCTCGGAGCAAAGCGAGTCATATCCGCAGAATTTGGTTTTCGGCAGCTCTGCGAGCAGAGTTTTTGACGATTCGCTCCAGCCGCCGATGTTGCCGCGCGCGCTTCTCGCGCGCTCACGTTGCTTCTGCATGAGTGACGTGAACTTTTCTTCGTCAATCGAAAGTCCCTGCTCGGAGACAATTTCTTTTGTAAGGTCGAGAGGGAAGCCGAAGGTGTCATAGAGCTTGAAGGCGTCATCTCCGGAAATGACGTTTTTTCCCGCTTTCTTTGCGTCTTCGATAAATGCTGAGAGAATTTCAAGTCCTGCGTCGATGGTGGCGTCAAAACGCTCCTCCTCAACAGAGATTACCTTGAGAATATACTCTTTCTTTTCCGAAAGCTCGGGATAAGCGCCGATATTCTGACTGATAACCACCTCGCAAAGTTCGGAAAGGAAAGGACGGTTGATTCCGAGCAGCTTTCCGTTGCGTGAAGCGCGGCGGAGGATTCGGCGCAGTACATATCCGCGCCCTTCGTTTGAGGGAATAACGCCGTCGCAGATCATGAATGTCGCGCCGCGAATGTGGTCTGTGATGACGCGGATTGAAACGTCGTCCTTTTGATTTTTGCCGTATTCCTTGCCGGCGATTTTGCAGACGGTGTCAAGAATCTTTCTGACTGTGTCTATCTCAAACATGTTGTCAACGCCCTGCATTACGCATGCCAGACGCTCCAGACCCATGCCGGTATCAATGTTTTTCTGAACAAGCTCCGTGTAGTTGCCTTTTCCGTCGTTGTTGAACTGAGAAAAGACATTGTTCCAGATTTCCATATAACGGTCGCAGTCGCAGCCCGGCTTGCAGTCGGGAGAGCCGCAGCCGTACTTAGGACCGCGGTCGAAATATATCTCGGAGCAGGGACCGCAGGGACCTTGGCCGTGCTCCCAGAAGTTGTCCTCCTTGCCGAGGCGCACAACATGCTCCGCGGGAACGCCGATTTTGTTTACCCAGATATCATATGCCTCTTCGTCGTTCTCATAAACAGAGGGCCAAAGGAGATTTTCCGGTATTTCAAGCGTTTTTGTCAGAAATTCCCACGCCCACGGAATGGCTTCTTTCTTGAAGTAGCCTCCGAAGCTGAAATTTCCGAGCATTTCAAAGAACGAGCCGTGGCGCGCGGTGTGTCCGACGCGCTCAAGGTCGGGGGTGCGGATGCATTTCTGGCAGGTGGTGACGCGTCTGCGCGGAGGTTCTTCCTCGCCCGTGAAAAACTTTTTCATCGGCGCCATGCCGGAGTTGATAAGAAGCAGTGATTTGTCTCCCTGAGGTACAAGAGGGTAAGAGGGGAGCCTGAGATGACCTTTTGACTCAAAAAATGAAAGATATTTTTCTCTGAGGTCATTAAGGGATGTCCATTCCATGTTTTTTATGCCTTTCTGCCCGTGGGCAAGAGTTTGTATTTTCCTTTAGTTTTGCGGGTGAAGCGCCGCGCCGATAACAGTTCCGAACTGGGAATTCTGCGGGATGATGAAGTTTACGTCAAAGGCGTCCTGAAGGTTTTCAAAGACTGCTCTGACATGCGGCATGGTTGTGAGATTGCCCGTAAGCACAATATTCCGCAGAGAATGTGCGCGCGCGGCAAAAATTGCCGTTGTGGCGATGGTCTCGGCGACCATGTTGACAATTCCGAGCGCAATGTCGTGCTTGGTTGCGATGTCGCTTAGCTTTCCGAAGTTGGAAGCGGTCAGCTCCTCGTTCATTCCCGGATATTTGTGATTTTTTGAGAGGTCTTTTACGCGCAGGTCTATGTTCCCGAGGTCTCCGGCAGAGCATACCTGTTCTATATGCTCAACGGTGTCGATGCCGAGCATTTTTTTGGAAAGACCTATGAGTGTGCCGCCTCCGACGCCCGTGCCGCCCATATATTCAATGCGGCAGATTGTCTCGGTCATGCGCCTTGCGTGTATTATTGCCGTACCTGTTCCGAGACTGACAACGATAGCTTCGTCAAGCCCGGAAAGATAGAGTCCGCCGATGCCCACGCTGTCAAATTCCGGCACCGAAATGCAGTTCAGGGAATAAATCGGCTGCTCGACGTAAGAAGAGCCGACGCCTGTCATCATGACGCGCTCAATGTCTGAGAGGGCAAGCCCGTTTTGCAGGGTAAATTTGCCGAGCGCGCCGTATATTGATGTTATCGGGTCTGTCGCACGAACGAACTGCGGCTCTATCAGAGTTTTCGGTCTGCCGTTTTTGTCGGCACGGAAACCCACTATTTTTGTTGTGCTTCCTCCGACGTCGATTCCAATTACAACTCCCATAAAAGTCTCCTTTTGACTGCTTCAGGGCATGATTTCGGCAGCTTCTTCCTGAAGGAATATTATCTTTTTGCTCCACTTTTCGGCTTCTTCCTGTCTCTCAAAATGGTAGATGCGGAAAAGCTCGGCAAGCACTTCTGCGTGCGCTTCACACGCGACCGTGTTGAAAGAGCTTGTATATAAACGCGGCTCAAGCCCTTCATCAAATTGAACAGGAGCCCGTTTGTGACACCATACCCAGCCCATGAAATACTTTTTTATTTCCTCATCCGACGCGATGGGAGCGGAAATTTTCTTTAGATAGTCGTCAAAGCGCGCCTTTGCATCGTCTGTGAGAAGTCGGATAACGGAGGTCTCCTGCTCGAACTTGTAGGGAACGTGAACAACCGTTATTTTGCCGTTTTCGATTATGAGCTTAGTCATGTAGCCGTAGAACCAGTTCGGCTTTGCCGTAGCGGGATTGGATGCTTTGAAGAAGAAGTTGCCCATGGAGTAAACTATCGGCTTTCCTTCGTAAATTTCATAACCCTCGGGGCAATGCGTGTGCGTTGCGACGACGGCGTCTGCGCCCATGTCGCAAAACAGACGATAGCGCTCGCGCAGGGCAGGAGACGGGATCGGATTGTACTCGTTTCCACCGTGAAAAAAGATAATAACAAAATCGGAAATGGCTTTTTCCTCGCGTATTCGTCTGAACACCATGCGCGCATCGTAGCCCGCAGAGCCGTATGTATTCTTTGTTGCCATTCCGAATTCGTTTTCGCATGCGCCGATAACGGAGACGCTTATTCCCTCGCGCTCAAAGCGGTAAGCTCGGTATGCGTCATCGGTGTTTTTGCCTGCGCCGAAATGAGCAATGCCCTCGGAGTCGAGCAGATTCAGAGTGTCGATTATAGCCTTGTCGCCGTAGTCTCCGATGTGATTGTTTGCGACAGCGGCGGCGTCTGCGCGAATGGCGGTGAGAAGGGCGACGTCCTTCTTTGGGGCGATAAGGTTCGGACCGCATTTCCTTATAGGCTCTGCGGTTTTGATGTCTGAGAGCGGAGTTTCGAGATTTACGATACGAACATCGGCATCATCAAAGACGGATTTTACTTCGCAAATGAGAGATTCCGGTTTTTCTGCCGCAATATCTTCTGCGTTTCTGAAATTTATGTCCCCGGTAAAAAGAATTTTCATTTCTTATTTCTCCATTATGTTTATTGGACGAAGCAATTCAAATTGCATTATAACATACTATTGCAAAATTGTCAACAAAATGGTATAATAAAAAAAGAAGTCATAATGAAAGGAACTTTTATATGGCATTTGACGCAGGTATGCTCTCCGAGGTGCTTCTTGAAGTGAAAAACGAAGCGCTCGGTGCTAAAATAGAAAAAATTTATCAGCCTGAGAAAGACCAGATAGTCCTTCTCATGCGCTCGCAAAGCGGGGGCAGACGACTTCTTATCGACGCGGGAGCGAACAATCCGCGCATCGGCTTTACCTTCGCGCAGAAGGAAAATCCAATGACAGCTCCCATGTTCTGCATGCTTCTTCGCAAGCACCTGACCGGTGCAAAGCTGACAGAGCTTACACAACCGGGCTTCGAGCGCGTTGCAATGCTCGGCTTTGACACGTTCGACGAGCTTGGCTTCCGCTGCAAGCGGTATCTTATTGTCGAGGTCATGGGCAAGTACAGCAATCTCATGTTTACGGACGAAAATAAGAAAATTATCTCCGTGCTCAAATCCGTAGATTTTTCGACAAGTTCACGGCGTCAGGTTCTGCCCGGAATGATGTACGAAATGCCTCCGAAACAGGAGAAAAAAGACCCGACAAAGGAGAGCTTTGAAGATTTTTCGGCTGAATTTGAGAAAATGCCGAAAGAAAAGAGCGCGGACAAGTTTATAACGACGGTTTATCTCGGCGTTTCGGCTGTCCTTGCGAGGGAAATCGTGTTCAGGGCAACCCGCCACACAGATACGCCGCTTATCTACTGCCATGCCGATGAGCTTTGGAAAGCGTTCTCAGGGGTAATGGACGATATAAGAGAGGGAAGAGCGTTCCCGACGCAGGTGAGCGACGAGGGCGGCAGACCTGTCGAATTTTGCTTTACCGACCTTACGCAGTATAGTGAGCCGATGCAGAAACGGCATTTTGAAACGCTCGGCGAGCTTCTTGACTCGTTTTACGACGGGCGCGACCGTGAAATGCGCGTGCGCCAGCGCGCGGCGGATATTCTGCATCTTCTAAGCAGCGCCGAATCGCGTCTTATCCGCAAAATCGAGGCTCAGGAGGACGAGCTTGCCGAATGTGAACGCGGCGCCGAATACAAAAAGATGGGTGATCTTATAACTGCCAATTTGTATAGGATAGAGCGCGGAGCAAAGCACGTCAGTCTGACCGATTATTCCGACCAGCGTGAGGACGGCAGCTTCGGCGTGTGCGAGATAGACCTTGACGAGCGCCTCACGCCCGCGGCAAACGCTCAGAGAATATACAAAAAATACAACAAGGCAAAAAACGCTAAAATTGAGCTGACAAAGCAGATAGAGCTTGCGCGCACCGAGCTTTCGTATATATATACGGTGTTTGATTCGCTCACAAAGGCGGAGACCTCAGCCGACCTTGCGGAAATCCGCGAGGAGCTTTACTCGTCGGGCTACGCCTCGAAAATAAAAGCTGCCGCGCCGAAAAAAGCTTCGTCGCCTGCGTATCTGCGCTTTCGGACAAGCGGCGGATTTGACGTTCTCTGCGGCAAGAACAACGTCCAGAATGAATATGTAACTCACCGTATGGCGGACAAAAACGACTATTGGTTTCACGCGAAGGGCGTTCCCGGCTCGCATGCGGTGCTGTTATGCGGCGGAAGAGAGCCGGACACAACTGATTTCACTCAGGCGGCGGAGATTGCGGCACAGTATTCAAAGGCGGCGGGGGGAGTCAACGTCGGAGTGGACTATACGCTCGCGCGAAATGTGAAAAAACCTGCCGGAGCAAAGCCGGGCTTTGTGATATACCATACGAACTGGACAGCGTACGTTACGCCTGACGCTGAGCGCGTAGTGAGCCTGAGAATCAAATAGTAGGAGGAGAAAATGAACGGAAATACGGATAAAAAATCTGAAAACAGGTTTCTTCGTTTTATAGACAACTACTGGTATCATCATAAATGGGCAATAATAGGAATCACTTTTGCGCTTATTGTAATTCTGATATGCACGCTTCAGATGTGTGAGGGCGAAAAAGAAGACCTTTCGGTGGTTTATGCGGGTCCTGACAGCTTTATGGTGGGCGACAGGCTCACAAACATACATGCGGCGCTCAAGACCGTGCTTCCCGAGGACTACAACGGCGACGGAACAAAGCATGTGGAATGGATTTCATATTATGTCATGTCCGACGAGGAGATAAAATATCATCAGAGCGAAGCGGAGAAGATTGGGGAAGAATATTACTACAATTCTGCCGTTATTTCGGAAAATCTGAAGAATTTTCAGAACATTATAGTTTCCGGAGAGTATTCGCTCTGCTTCCTCTCCCCGTATCTTTATGAAATGGTGAAGAGGGAGAACGGCTTTACGCCGCTTTCTGAAATTTTCGACGAAGTGCCGGACGCGGCTGTCGACGAATACGGCGTGCGGCTTTCGGAAACCGAGTTCGGAAAGTATTTTCCCGGAATTTCGGAGCTTCCGGAGGATACCGTCATTTGTCTTAGGCGTGTTGGCGGGATCGGAGCGCTGCTAAGAAAAAGCAAAAATGAAAAAGAAAACGCGCAGTCGGCGGAGCTTTTCCGCGCAATTGTCGCGTTCAAGGCGGAAGAATAAAAAATCAGGGCAAAAAAATCAAGGAAGCCGTCAGGCTTCCTTGATTTTTTCAGTAGAGCTTATATTTAAGGCGGAGATTGTCGGCAATCATGGCGATAAATTCGGAGTTCGTAGGCTTGCCGCGCCCGTGCTGAATGGTGTAGCCGAAATATGAGTTCAGAGTATCGACGTCCCCTCTGTCCCATGCGACTTCAATCGCATGACGAATAGCTCTTTCTACTCTGGAGGTCGTTGTGGAATACTTTTTTGCAACCGAGGGATAGAGAACCTTTGTTACGGAGTTTATGATATCGCTGTCATCAATGGTAAGGAGAATTGCGGTGCGCAGATACTGGTATCCCTTGATATGAGCCGGGACGCCTATCTGGTGGATTATCTGCGTTACCTGTGTTTCAATGTCCGGCTCTCCCGCTTTTTGCACTATGCTTTTGTCCTGTGCTGTGGGCTGTGATGAATGTGCTCTGCTTCCGAATATCCGTTCAATGTGCTTGCAGAGCGAGTCGAAATCGAACGGGCGGAGCAGGCAAAGCTCCGCACCCGCATTGCTTGCTTCAATAAAGATGTTCTGGTTTGACACCATTGAAAGGACGATGAAGGAGGGCGCCTTGTCCTTTCCGAAATCGAGCGCGTGAGAATTTCTGAGTACGCCGATGCCGTCGATCTTCGACAGCCAGATGTCGATGAGGACTATGTCGGGGTGTGTTCTGCCGATTTTGATGAGCGCTTCCTCTCCGTTTGACGCTTCCTCTATATTGCGGTAACCGGCATGCAACAGACTGTCTCGGAGCGACTGGCGCGAGCCGGTGTTTTCGTCGGCAATTAGTATTTTTGCGTTCTTTGCATTGTATTCCATGGTTTTCTCCTCCAAAATTTGTTCTTTTGTCAACACCAATATAATACCATATATTGGAAATTATTTCAAGATATTTCCAGAAATTTCCTGATAAAAAATTATACAAAAATAATTGGCAAAAACTGTAAATTTTTACCAATTATATGTTATATTAAATTAAAAGCGGGAAAATGGAATTATTTTGCGTCGTGCTTGCAAGGCTCGGTGAAAAAGCCGGTAAGATCGACGAAATATGTACCGTCATCGAGCTTTTTGAAGCCTATGCGGCGGATAATTTTCTCGTCGCACCCACCGGCTTCAAAATATGCCTTGTGCATGTCCGTGAGGTCGATGAAATTGAGGGTGGCTCGTCCGAGAACGAAAAGCACTTCTTCGTTTTCTTCACCCGGCACGCCCGCAAGGTCGATTATATGACCGCCCTTGTCGTCTATTTTGAACTGGCATATGCCGGAGAGGCGGTCGTCGAGAAGCGCGGAATAGGCGAGAAGGTCGGCGTCATATTTCACGCCGCATCTGGCGCATATGGCTTCCTGCTCGTTTTTTGACTGGATAGGGAGAACTTTAAGCATTTTTGTCAAACCTTTCTTTTTTTGTCTGTTTGCCTGTATAAGACGCATGGCAGGCATGGGCGGCAGATTTGAGATAAGATATTTCGTCTTGACTGAGAAGCCTGTACTCTCCTTTTTTGAGTTTTCCGAGAGTGAGCTTTCCGATGGCGACGCGTGTAAGGGAGATAACATCAAGTCCTGCGAGCGCGCACATTCTGCGTATCTGCCGATTTCGTCCTTCACTTAAAATCATACGGAGAACGGAGGATGAACCGTCCTCCTCGGAATATATAATTTCTGTCGGGACGGGATTTATCCTGTATCCGTCAAGAACAAGCGGCGAGCGCAGCAGCGCAAGCTGTTTTTCATCCGGCACGCCCCCAACGCGGACACGGTATTCCTTTTTTATGCCGTGCTTTGGATGGGTAAGAAGCTCGGTAAGCTCTCCGTCGTTTGTGAGAAGCAGCAGACCGTCTGAATCCATGTCCAGCCTTCCTACGGGATAGAGCCGCACGCCGACATCCGAAACAAGCTCGGTGACGCACCGCCTGCCTCTGTCGTCAGACGCGGAGGAGAGATAGCCGCGCGGCTTGTAAAGCAAAGCGCAGATGCGCTCTGTGCTTTGCTCGGCTATTATTTTTCCGCGAAGCTCGATAACATCCTCGCCGGGTCTTATTTTTTGCCCGGTCACGGCGGTTTTTCCGTTGACTGTGACGTTTCCCGCCGCAATTTCCGCCTCGGCACGACGCCGCGACATGATTCCGCAGTCGGTGAAGTATTTCTGAAGCCTGATTTCTTCCATTGAGATTCCTTTTTTAAGTCATGAGAAAAGTCCTGCAAAAAAAACCGCTATTTTTTGCCAGAGACTTCTTTTGTATATAACCCTATCGACGCTGTAAGCGGCGACAAGCTCGGAAGTTCCGATAATTTCTCCGTCTGCCCTGCATACGAGCTTACCGACCGTCTCCCCACATTCCACCGGAGCATAGAGAAAACGTGGCGCTTCTACCGTAAAAACGCAGTCACATTCGTTGATCGACGCCGGAAGCGTAGCGGTGATAGCCTCTGTGTTGAAGCAGAGAACGGTATCCTCGACACCTCCGATAACGGGAATCGCCGTCTGATACTCTCCTTTTCCGCAGGCGCTAAGACGGTTGTAGGAGGAGAAGCCGAAGTCGAGCATTGCGCTGTGGTCCGCCCAGTCGCTCGGAGCGTTTAAGGTAACTGCGACAAGGCGCAGTCCGTTCCGCTCTGCGGCGCTGACAAGGCATCGTCCGCTGCGTTTCGTAAAGCCGGTTTTTACGCCGATTGCACCGTCATAGCAGCGAAGCAGCTTG
The DNA here is from genome assembly GCA_051887995.1 of Eubacteriales bacterium. GTDB lineage: Bacteria > Bacillota > Clostridia > Oscillospirales > CAG-272 > SIG710. Next base: position 4,659 of record JBJFAQ010000177.1, on the reverse strand, counting down.
TTGTGGTTTATAAGAACCCGCGTTCCGCTTCCGTCAAGGGGAATCGTTTTCTTATAGGTCGAAACAATTCTTGCAAAATCGGCGTTTTTCAGCGCGTATGCGGCAATTGCGGCGAGGTCTGACGCCGTTGTGTAGTGATTTTCGTCGTCAAGACCGTGGGGATTCATAAAATGAGTATCGCAAAGCCCCAGCTCCTCCGCTTTTTCATTCATCATTAAGGCAAAAGCCTCCGTGCTTCCGGCAACTTCAATTGCAATCGCCGCCGCTGCGTCGTTTGCACTTGAAAGAAGCAGGGCATAAAGCAGATTTTCCATTGTAAGAAGCTCTCCGTCGTGCAGATATACCGACGAGCCTTCAACTCCGACTGCCTTTGCGTCCACCGAAACCGTGTCTGAAAGAGGGTAATTCTCAAGCGCGACAACGGCGGTCATTATTTTTGTGGTGCTTGCCATCGGAAGCCTTTCGTGCGCGTTTTTCTCGAAGAGTATCTTTCCGCTGTCAGCGTCGATAAGTATCGCGCTTTTTGCAGAAACCGAAAGCCCGTCTGCATGGCACGGAAAGACGGCGAGCAGAGAGAAAACGAGCGGAAAAAGCAGAAAAAAGCATATGATTTTGCGGTTTCGTCTCAATTTTTTCACCCCGAATCTTTTTTTTAATCATATGCGGAAAATTCGGGGCAATATTCTAAGATGTTATTACTTGTCTTTCTTTTTGAATACGGCTTTGAGCTTTTCGATTATCTCGGGAGAGCGGTCAAGCAGATCGCCTATCTGGTCGATAGTGCCTCCGGCGGTCGTCTGATTTACGTTTATCATTTCAACCGAGCCGTTTTTGTCGATTGCAAGGAAGCCGACGGGAGAAATACTGACGCCTGTTCCGCCGCCTCCGCCGAAGTTCTGCTGCTTCTGGGGACCTTGTTCCTTGCCGTTATAGTCGAGTCCGCCCGAAGCGAAGCCTACCGATATTTTCGAGATCGGAATAATGGTTGTCCCGGATTCGGTAGATATAGGGTTTCCGACAACGGTGTTTGCGTCAACCATTGTGCGCAGATTTTCAAGAGAGGTGGCGATTACGTCGGAAATTTTTGTTTCTGCCATAGCTTTGATCCATCCTTTTGTTATATATTATTTTTTGTTCATTAATTTAAAAAACTGAAAAGCGGTTTTAATCAGAGTTGCGAGCACCTGCCAGACAAGAATCGAAAATGTAATATCTATGTCGGCGGCGGTCTTGTCCGAGGTAAAGTCCGGATTTATGCAAATATCGGTTTTCCTTGAGGTTCTTACGTTGGTTATCGAGTCAAGCAGGTCTGCAAGGGCGGCGACACCCTGAGAAACAGCGGCGAAAAGAAGCGCTGTTTTGGCGGCGTCTTCGGTTGCGACGTTTATGTGTATTTTTGCAATATCTACCCGCAGATATCCGAAAAATTTGCCCGCCACGGTTTTTACAAGCGAAAATACGACCGAAATTTTCTCGGTGATGGGCAGGTCTGCCATCGGGCTTTCCTTTTCCGCACTTTCCGGCTTTTCGGACGCGGATTTTAAGTCCTTTTTGCGTTTTTTTGCCTCGGCTTTGCGCTCTTTTTTTCGCATTGCCTCGGGCGAGTAATTTTTCAGCTTGATTTTTTTCTTTTTTGTTTTTCTCGGAAAGAGATTAAACGGGATTCCGAGTATTATGAGTCTGAGCCTTGCGCCCTCCTCCTTCATATCTATCCGAAGTTTTACCCTAAGAAAAAGGAGCAGAATGAAAAAGAGCAGAATCGCAAGAGCGATAATAAGACCGGTCACTGAAAGCTCCTTTCTTTAGGTTTTTATAGTATTGTGCCGTTTTATACGCCGGGATTCGCTTCCGGTGCTGATTTACCTATGGATTCGGAAGAATTTTCCGCTTCCGCCGCGTCAAGCTCTTTCATTGTGAGCTGCTCGGCAGTACCGGGAAGCGCTTCGACCTCGGGAAGCTCGGAAAGCGACGATATTCCGAACACGCGCAGAAAATTTTCCGTTGTGCCGTAAAGCATAGGTCTGCCGGGAGCGTCAAGTCTGCCGCATGCCGCAATCAGATTTTTGTCAAGGAGAGAATTTACGGCGTAAGCGCTGTCAACACCGCGCACCGTGTCAATAAATGAACGTGTGACCGGCTGATTGTAGGCGATGACGGCAAGCACCTCCATTGAGGACGCGGAAAGATTTCCGCCGCGTCTTATGCCGAGAGCCTCTCTTATGTACGGCGCATACTGCTCCTTTGTGCAGAACTGGCAGCTCTCGTCAAAAACGAGAAGGGAAATGCCGTGTCCTTTTTCATACTTTTCCGCCATGTGTTTTACGATGCGTTTTACGTCTCGCACTCCGACGCCGAGCACGTCGGACAGCTTTGCGTAGCTTATGGGATATCCGGCGGCATAAAGAACCGCTTCTATCGTCTCTTCAAGCTCTGAGACCGTGCCTTGCGCTTCTGCCGTGGCGGTGCTTTCTGGATTTTTTGCTGTTTCCAATTTGTTTTCCTCACTTGCAGTCATAATTCGGAGTTTGAGGTCATGTCCTCATTTTCTTCGCTGAAATCCGGATTTATGCGGAGCATTGTATCTGCACCGTGTACGCTTTCGGTATTTTCGGCGTCATCCGGCTCATCTATGAGCAGACGTCTTGTTTTTATAAGCTCAAGCACCCCGATAAAGGACGCGATAAGGTCTGCGCGCGATTCTGCGCCGCAGAGGAGCTCGCGCAGAGAGGCTCTCGACTTGTTTTCAAGCGCTTCGAGTATCTCCATTATTTTAAGCTCCACAGATACTATCGGCTTCTGTATAAGGGGAACAAAATGCGTTTTTTCCGCCTTTTCCATAACGGCGTTCTGCATGATAAGGTGGCGCATGGCGGCATAGAGCTTTTCAACATCCTGGTCGCTTACTTCCGTTTTGTCAACGGAAATTTCGTCGGTGTCTTTTATCATTCTTCCGCTGTAAAGCGCGAATAAAGGCGCCATTTTTTCCGCTCCCTCTTTTGCCTGCTTATAGCGCAGGAGGGCGTCGGCAAGCGCCGCACGCGGGTCTTCCTCGTCGTCTTCGAGCTTCGGCAGCAGCATTTTGCTTTTTATATACATAAGCTCGCTTGCCATCACGATAAATTCGGCGGCAATCTCCATGTCGAGCGATTTCGCTTCGGTAATGTATTCCATGTACTGGTCGCATATAGTGGCTATCGGTATATCCGCGATGCTGACCTTGTTTTTGCTTATAAGAGTGAGAAGAAGGTCGAGCGGTCCTTCAAAGTCGTTGAGCTTATAGGTTATTGCTTCCATCCGGGATAACCTCCGCCTTTACAGCGACGCTCCGGCAATGCGGAAGCCGAGCTTTATGAGCGGATTTGAGACAAGTCCGAAAAGTCCGTTTGCAATATATGATATCGGGCTGAATCCGAATCTTGAAAGCACAAGAAAAGCCACAAGAATAACTATCATGATTGCCTGCTCGTACTTCATTACCTTGAAATACCACGAAGAGGGCAAAAGCAGATAGAAGAACCGCGAGCCGTCAAACGGCGGAAGCGGTATAAGGTTGAACGCCATAAGCCCGAAATTGAGAAACGCGCTTATCTCAAAAAACAGAGCGGCAATGTAGAAAACGGTTGAAAGACTTGCAGACACTATAAACTGAAGCACAAAGAAAGCGGCGAAGAAAACGCAGCTTATAAGTCCGAGAAGAAGATTTGAGAGCGGACCTGCGATGCCTGTCAGCGCCATTCCTATTCTCGGATTTTCAAAGTTCCGGGTGTTTATCGGCACGGGTTTCGCCCAGCCGAAGCCGAAAATGAGCATGGAAAGCGCTCCCATCGGGTCGAGATGCTTCAGAGGATTGAGAGTAAGTCTGCCGAGGTTTCTTGCGGTCGGGTCGCCGAGCTTGTACGCGACATAGCCGTGAGAGGCTTCATGAAACGAAAGGGAAAAAATGATTACGGGCAGGCTCAGAAGAAGCGAGACAAGCGCGTCCTTTCCGCCCGAGAGCAGGGAAAAAAGCATGAGTTTTTCCTCCTTGTTTTCAGAGTTTTATACCTGTGGCAAGCGATATCTGTTTCCAGAGTTCGCTTTTGCCCTCACCGTTAAGAGATGAAAAGGGAATTATCGGAGTTCCCTCTGCGACCGAGGAGTCTGAAGCAATGGCGCGAAGGCTTGTCGCACGGTCTGTTTTGTTCGGTTTATCCGACTTTGTCGTGGCAATGACGAATGGAAGACTTGACTGTGAAAGAAAGTCGAGCATCATTCTGTCGTCCGATGTTATGCCCACCCTTATGTCAATAAGCTGTACCACAAGGGAAATCAGGTCAAGCGCGGGATTTCTCGTAAAATATCCGTCGGTGAGCGCGGACCACACCTTTTTGTCGGCAAGAGTACGCTTTGCGTAGCCGTAGCCGGGGAGGTCCACGAGAAAGAGCTTTTTGTCAACGTCGTAAAAATTGACGGTGATTGTCTTTCCGGGCGCGGAGCTTACCCTTGCGAGCGATTTCCTGCCGAGAAGAGTGTTGATGAGCGAGCTTTTTCCGACGTTTGAACGACCGGAAAAGGCTATCTGCGGCATGGGATCGCGCGGAAACTGCTCAGGCAGTCCCGCAGATATCCTCAGATTAACATTTTGCGTATTCAGCGCCATTTTTATGACTTTGCCTTTCA
>JBJFAQ010000176.1:0-3357 GCA_051887995.1 Eubacteriales bacterium | reverse complement strand
GAACAGATTCAGAATATTGAATAAGGAGAACGGCAAATGAAATTTATAAACGTAGGCTTCGGCAACATGGTAGCCCTTGAGCGCATCGTATCGCTCGTCAGCCCCGATTCCGCGCCTATCAAGCGTCTTGTACAAGACGCGCGCGACGAGGGACGCGTCATTGATGTCACCTGCGGCAGAAGAACAAGAGCCGTTATCATAACAGACAGCGACCTTGTCATTCTTTCCGCCATTCAGTCCGAGACAATCGCGGGCAGAATCGGAGACGACGCCGAGGACGAGACAGAAGAGGAGGACGAAGGTGAATAAAGGGCTTCTCGTCGTCATAAGCGGTCCTGCCGGAAGCGGCAAAGGAACTGTCATAAAAAAACTCATGGAAAAGGACAGCAGCTTTGAATATTCGGTATCGGCAACGACAAGAGCGCCGCGTGCGGGAGAAATAAACGGCGTAAATTACCATTTTATCTCTCACGAGGACTTCACGGAGCGCATTTCGGACGGCGGCATGCTCGAATATACCGAATACTGCGGCAACCTTTACGGCACTCCGCGCCGCGAGGCGGAAAACGTTCTCAGAAGCGGAAAAAACCTGATTCTCGAGATAGAAGTCAAGGGCGCGGAAAACATCAAAAAGATATTTCCCGAAGCTGTTCTTATCATGCTCCTGCCTCCGAGCTTCGCCGTACAGGAGGAGCGCCTCCGCAGCCGCGGCACGGAAACGGAGGATAAGATTCTTGCGCGCCTTGAGCGCACAAGAGAAGAGCTTCCGATGGTAAGAAACTATGACTATATTATAAGCAATCCGGACGGCGGAGCGGATAACGCGGCTGAGGACATACGCGCCATAATACGCGCCGAAAAGCTCAAAGTTTGCCGCCTGCCGAACATCGAGACCGAATATTTCAGATAATAAACAAATAAAACAATACAATTAAGAGCAGAAAGAGGTAAATTATGATTTTTCCGTCTATCGAAGACCTTACAAAAGGCAAATACAACAGATATGAGCTTGTCATTGCCACCGCAAAATGCGCAAGAATGATTACGGACGAATACGTGAAAGAGCGCGAGACCGCCGAAAAAATCATCGCCGGCACAAAGGAATCGGAAAAAGCCGTTTTTTCTATGATAAAGCGCGAATTCCGCGATGAAAAAGCGGTAAAGTGCGCCATCAACCGTCTTTACAGCGGAGATTTTGTCATTCTCTCCCCTGAAGAAGCGGCTGTAAAGAGAGCGGAAAGAGCCGAGAAAGAAAGACGTGAGGCTGAGGTGAAAGCGCTCGAAGCCAAAGCAAAGGAAAAAGTAAAGTTCGACTTCTCAGACGACGCCGAAGAAGATATAAGCGAAGACACGGACGAATCCGGAGACAGCATAGAGTAAAAAACGCATCGCATGTGCTTTGCTCATGACGCAAAAGAACGGTCGGGAGGCGAAAACGATGGAATCATACGGCGAAACCTACGCGGGCGTTTACCTTCTCGACGCACCGTTTTCAATAGACAGAGCGTTTGATTACTATGTCCCGCTCACTTTAAAAGCGGACGTCAGAGCCGGTGCGTTTGTAACCGTTCCGTTCGGCGGTGCAAACCGACGCAAGATAGGACTTGTCGCTTCGGTCGGTGAAAAGGCGCAGTGCGCGGCAGAAAACATAAAGCCTGTCATTTCCGTCTGCCCTGACACTCTTTTTCTTGACGAGGCGCTGCTCGGTCTTGTGTTTTTCCTTAAAGAGCACACGCTCTGCACGGTAGGAGAAGCGGTTCACGCGATGATTCCGGCGGCGGCGTTCTCAAAAAAGGACGACGCTTACCGCGCCCTGCCCGAAAAAAATGAAAAAAGCACAAGATACGCAGAGGTGCTTGCGTTCATACGCGAGCACAGTCCCGCGCCCGAAAGCGTGCTTAAAGAAATGTTCGGTCAAGACGTGAAAAAAGCGCTTTCGAGCCTTGTTTCGGACGGATATATAAAAAAGGAAGCCACGCCCTCCGGGCTTTCCGCCGCTCAAAGCAAGAGTATATTTTCTCTTGCCCTACCGGAGCGCGAAATAAAGCTAATTCTCGAAAACGGCGAGGGAGCACCTGTGAAAAAACTCCGTTCGGAGAAGCAAAAAGCGGTTCTTTCCGCACTGCTCTCGACAGAAAACGGCTTTTTAACGCAGGAAGAGCTGAAAACTCTCGGCGCAAGCGCGGCAAACATCAAGCCTCTTATCGAAAAGGGGCTTGTCAAAGAAGAAAAAAGGGCGGTTTACCGAAACCCATACCGCACGGGGGATAAAGGAAACCCGGAAAAAATAGAGCTTAACAGAGAGCAAAACGAAGCGTTTGAAACTCTCCGAGCACTTGCGGATTCCGGAGAAGCGCGCGCGGCACTGCTTTACGGCGTGACCGGAAGCGGCAAAACAAGCGTTATGACGGTCCTTATTGACCACATGCTCTCAAAAGGCAAAGGTGTCATTATGCTTTTGCCCGAAATATCTCTCACGCCTCAGACCATCGGACTTTTCCGACGCCGCTACGGCGACCTTTGCGCCGTGGTACACTCTTCCCTTTCGGCGGGAGAGCGATATGACGCGTATCTCAGAATAAAGTCCGGAGAAGCGCGCGTTGTCATCGGAACGCGCTCGGCAGTGTTCTCACCTGTGAAAAATCTCGGGCTTATCGTTATTGACGAGGAGCAGGAGAACACTTACAAGTCCGACCAAAACCCGAAATACCACGCAAGAGACGCGGCGCGCTATCGCTGTGCGGCGGAAAACGCGCTGATGCTTCTTGCCTCCGCCACTCCGTCACTTGAGAGCTATCTCAAGGCAAAAGAAGGCAAATATACCTTGGTAAAACTGAAAAACCGCTACGGCGGCGCATCACTCCCCACCGTCACAATAGCCGACATGCGAGGCGAAGCGGCGGGCGGAAACCTTTCCCCCATAGGAGAAAGGCTGACTGCGGAGCTTGTGCGCGTCAAAAATGAGGGCAAACAGTCAATACTGTTTCTCAACCGCCGCGGATACAATACATTTGTGAGCTGTCGCGGCTGCGGCGAGGCACTCGCCTGCCCGCGATGCAGTGTTTCCCTTACCTACCATACAAAGCCCGGTACATATGAAGAAGGCTACCTTGCCTGCCACTGGTGCGGCTACCGCGCGCCGCTTCCGAAAACCTGCCCTAAATGCTCTTCCCCTCACCTTGCCCATATGGGCTACGGCACTCAGAGAGTGGAGCAGGAGCTTTCGGAGCTTGTTCCCGGCGCACGGGTGATACGCATGGACACAGACACAACGAAAACAAAGTTTTCATATGACAGACTGCTCGGCACCTTCCGCAAGGGAGAGGCTGACATTCTGCTCGGCACGCAGATGGTGAC
>JBJFAQ010000175.1:0-15363 GCA_051887995.1 Eubacteriales bacterium | reverse complement strand
TCACCAGCTCCATATGGGGGATTTCCCGAGCGGCCAAAGGGGGCAGACTGTAAATCTGTTGTCACTGACTTCGGTGGTCCGAATCCACCATCCCCCACCAGAAAAAAGCACTTGCTTCTGCAAGTGCTTTTTTCTGCTTGAATGCGTCTTTCGGCGCGAGAAGCGATGCCTTGCATCGTGAAGCCGCCACACAGTGAAGCTTTCTGCTTCTCTTATATGAAACGCCGCGTGCCGAAAAATATTTGTTTAAAATATTGAAAATGCAAGGCCGCCGTTGTATAATTTAATCAAACTCGGCAGATAAATAAAAATCAAAAGGAGGCGTCTTTATGTGTACGGCAGTAACGTATAAAACACAGGACTTTTATTTCGGCAGAACACTTGATTACGAATTTTCCTACGGAGATGAGGTAACGATAACGCCGCGGAATTATTTGTTTGATTTTCGCACAATGGGCGTGATGAAAACCCACTATGCAATTATAGGAATGGCATATGTCGCAAATGGTTATCCGCTTTATTATGACGCGTTTAACGAAAAAGGCCTTTGCATGGCAGGGCTTAACTTCGTCGGCAACGCGGACTACAAGGAAAAAGCGCCGGATAAAGACAACATAGCGCAGTTTGAATTTATCCCGTGGATTCTCGGTCAGTGCGGCTCGGTAAGGGAAGCCGAAGCGCTCCTGACAAAAATCAACCTTATAAATATTCCTTTCAGCGAAGCTCTGCCCCTTGCACAGCTGCACTGGATCATTGCCGACAGAAACAAGGCTATTACTGTTGAATCGGTAAAGGAAGGAATCAGAATTTACGAAAATCCGGTTGGCGTTTTAACTAATAATCCGCCTTTTGACGAGCAGATGTTTGTACTTAACAATTATATGCATTTGTCGCCGAAATCTCCCTCGAACAACTTCTCCGATAAGCTGCCGCTTCATACCTACAGCCGCGGAATGGGAGCTCTTGGGCTTCCCGGGGATCTGTCGTCTCAGTCCCGCTTTGTCAGAGCAGCTTTTACAAAAATGAATTCGGTTTCCGGCACTTCCGAAGAGGAAAGCGTCAGCCAGTTCTTTCATATTATGGGCTCTGTCGACCAACAGAGAGGTTGTTGCGACGTCGGCGACGGAAAATTTGAAATTACAATTTATACCTCCTGCTGTAACGCAGATAAGGGCATATATTATTATACGACCTATAATAATCATCAGATTACGGCGGTGGACATGCATAAAGAAGAACTTGACGGCACATCGATTGTGCGCTATCCGCTTATAACGGGCGAGCAAATCAAAATGCAGAATTAGAATATAACCCGTGCACGGTATAGGTCCATAATTTTTCGCAAAATGACTGCATTCTGTGTCATAAATTTATAAAAAAAGGGGGACGGACATGCTTACCGTCAATACCAAAGCCCCGGATTTCACGCTGAACGACCAGAACGGAAATCCGGTTTCCCTGTCGGACTTTTCCGGCAAAAAAGTTATATTATATTTCTATCCAAAGGACAATACCCCGGGCTGTACACGCCAGGCGTGCGCTTTTGCCGAGGCAAATGAGGAGCTTAGCTCCTTCGACGCAGTTGTCATCGGCATAAACCGCGACAGCGAAGCCTCGCATCGCAAGTTTGCAGATAAATACAACCTTCCTTTTATTCTCCTTTCAAACCCTGAGCTTGATGTCATTAAAGCATATGACGTATGGCAGGAAAAAAAGATGTGCGGAAAGGTGTCAATGGGGATTGTCCGCACAACCTATATCATTGATGAAAGCGGCAAAATTGAAAAGGTTATGCCGAAAGTAAAGCCCGATACAAATGCAGAGGAAATTCTCGCTTACTTAAACGAAAAATCCGTGATGCGAAGAGCTTTTTAACTGTTTTTATGAGAAAAAAGCATAACCATATTTAAAAGTTTTCGCCCGCCTTTTTTAAAAGGCGGCGCCAGCCGAGGCGCGTAGCCTCGGTCGCCCACCGCAGAGGGCGAAATCCCCGCTCGCGCCCGAGCGCCTGACCGCCGCGGGCGAAGTCCCTGTTCGCGCCCGAGCGCCTGACCGCAGTGGGCGAAATCCCCGCTCGCGCCCGAGCGCCTGACCGCCGCGGGCGAAGTCCCTGTTCGCGCCCGAGCGCCTGACCGCAGTGGGCGAAATCCCTGCTCGCGCCCGAGCGCCCACCGCAGTGGGCGAAATCCTCTCTCGGCGCTTTCTTTTTGCTAAGCTTTTTCTTTGCGCCTTTGTCTGCCAAAGAAAAAGCGGATTCTGATTTCACGTGACCTCACGTCGCGCCGCTTTTCGGGAGACTTCGTATAATTTTGCGTCTGTCGCCTTTTTCGTTAAAGCCTTTTATGTAAACTAAAAGGGAATCTCATACGAGATTCCCTTTTTGACTTGCTTTCGGCTGTCAGCCGAGCTTTGCCTGGTTAACCTTAATGCCGGGGCCCATCGTAGATGCGAGAACGCAGCTCTTAATGTACTGTCCCTTTGTTGCAGCCGGCTTTGCTTTGATGATTGCACCCATAAGAGTGTCAAAGTTCTCCTTCAGCTTGTCAGCGCCGAAAGAAGCCTTGCCGATCGGGCAGTGGATAATGTTTGTCTTGTCAAGACGGTACTCAATCTTACCTGCCTTGGCTTCTCTTACCGCACGTCCGACATCGGGAGTAACAGTTCCCGCCTTCGGGTTAGGCATAAGTCCCTTAGGACCAAGCACCTTACCGAGACGACCTACAAGACCCATCATGTCAGGGCTTGCGATTACAACGTCGAAGTCAAACCAGTTTTCCTTTGTAATCTTTTCAACATATTCTTCAGCGCCGACATAATCCGCGCCTGCTTCTTTTGCAGCGTTTACTTTGTCGTCACCCTTGGTGAAAACGAGAGTCTTTACCGTCTTACCTGTACCGTTGGGAAGAACGATAGCGCCGCGAACCTGCTGATCAGCGTGACGGGAGTCAACGCCGAGGCGGACATGAATTTCAATCGTTTCATCGAATTTTGCCTTGGAAGTCTGGCACACAAGTGCAACTGCCTCCGCAGGATCGTAAAGTTTTGCCTTCTCTAAGAGCTTTACGCTCTCTGCATATTTCTTTCCGACTTTTGCCATTTTGCTTGTCCTCCTTATTCCTCAACAGTGATACCCATGCTGCGTGCCGTGCCTGCGATCATGCTCATGGCAGTCTCGAGAGAAGCGGCATTGAGGTCGGGCATCTTTGTTTCAGCGATCTTCTTGACCTGCTCTTTTGTAAGCTTTGCAACCTTTGTCTTATTGGGGGTTGCCGAAGCTGTTTCAATTCCGCATGCCTTCTTTATAAGAACGGGAGCGGGAGGAGTCTTTGTGATAAAGGAGAAAGAACGGTCGGCATAAACCGTGATTACGACGGGGATGATAAGACCAATGTCCTTCTTTGTTCTTTCGTTGAATTCCTTTGTGAATACCGGAATTGCAACGCCGTACTGACCGAGTGCGGGACCTACCGGAGGCTGAGGCGTAGCCTTACCTGCCGGCAACTGTAACTTAATGTAACCAAGAATTTTCTTTGCCATAATAATTACACCTCCAAATGTGGTAAAGAATACGGGAGAATATAAAATTTTTCTCCCTCCCACCTCTGAATCTCAGAGAGAGATTCAGGCATTGCCGCGCTTGACCATGGTCGTGTCAAGCTCGACGGGCATGTCACGGCGTCCGCGCTTTACGAGGACGGTGACCTTCTTCTGGTCGTCGGAAATAGCTTGTACCGTGCCGCTGTATCCTTCAAACAGACCGCTTACGATAAGAACCTCGTCATTTACGCCGAAGCTCAGGCGTTCTGTGCGTTTTTCTTCAATATTGAGCGCCTCAACCTCGCTCTCCGTAAGCGGAGTAGGTCTTGAGCCGGGGCCTACAAAGCCCGTAACGCCCGTAATATTGCGGACAACATGCCAGCTTTCCTCGGTCATTGTCATTTTCACGTAGACATAGCTCGGAAAAATCTTAACCTCGGTGACTTTTTCGGTATCGCCGTTTTTCTCGACAATGGTTTCCGTCGGGATTCTGACATCATATATCAGATGTCCGAGCCCGCGGTTTTCAACAATTTTTTCAAGGTTTTCTTTGACCTTGTTCTCGTAACCGGAATAAGTGTGCGCCACATACCATCTCGGTCCGACGTTCATTTCATTGATATCGCTCATTTTTACGCCTCAGAAGAGATCTCCGAGTGCAATGATGCCCTTCGAGAAGAGCAGGTCAAGCAGCCCGATGATAACGGCGCAAATGATAACAATGATGATAACGACAACAGTGTTTTTCTTCACCTGTTTCCAGGGCGTCCAAACGATCTTTTTCAGCTCGCTCTTGCATTCGCGGAAGAATTTTGCGACCTTTTCTCTGTTCTTTATGCAGTAGACGGCAGCGGCAACAACGATGACGGCAACAATCACAATGCTTACGATTGTACCTGTCGAAATGCCGGATTTCTTCTCATCGGAGACCGCGGCGGTATCTTCCGATGTGTCATCGGAAGTATCAGCGGCACTGTCCTCGGCACCTGTTTCGCCTGAAACGGCTTCGGTGTCTGATGTGTCCGGAACTGTCTCGGTGTCGGTGTCCGCAGATTCTCCGTCAACAGGAGCAGCGTCAGCCGGCTCAGCGGTATCCGCAGTGTCAACCGGTTCAGCGGAATCGGTTACAGCAGAAACAGTCGCGTCACCTTCGTCAGCAAATACACAGAGCGGGGAAACTGAAATTGCGAGCGCCAGCGTCAGAATTATGACGAGGGCAGTTCTCATAAACTTTTTTGCAGCCATTTTTTCCCCTTTCCGCTCACTTGGATTCTTTGTGAAGAGTGTGCTTGCGGCAGAAGCGGCAGTACTTGTTCATTTCAAGTCTGTCAGGATCGTTTTTCTTGTTTTTCTTTGTGTCGTAATTTCTCTGCTTGCATTCTGAGCAAACGAGAGTAATCTTAACTCTTGCCTCATTAGCCATGTTTTTCGGCACCTCCCAATTAAATTTTATTTTCGCCTTTTGAAAAGGCGAAGTGTACCTCCCTCTGATGAGGCGAAAACGCGTCTGCACTCAGGCAGATGGCGCTGCGTTTACGATGCGTGCCGCGTAAACGGCACAACAAAAAAGCCCTCACGCAGAGGTAATAGTATTTTACCACTTCTTCTTTTCTCTGTCAAGAGTTTTTTTCATTTTTATATGTTTTTTCGAACCTTATATTGTTTTTTTTTCGGATTTGTAATGCTTTTTTCGGCTTTTTTCATAAATGTATAGTTATTTTCGGTCATGGAAATACTGAGAAAGGAAGCCGTGTGGCATCAAAGTCACCGCGGCGCACAAAAAACCGCAGAGAATACTGCTCTCTTCGGCAGAAAGAAAGGAACGGTCATTATAATGATCCATAGTAAAAAAGGAAAATATTCATTTCTTGCCCTTTGCGTTGTGCTTATCGCCGTGTTTATGTGTACGGCGGCATCGGCTGCGCTTGCGGCACCCGGTCGCGCAAACGGAAGAAACGCAGGTAATGTAACAGACGGCACAGACACTCTCCTGCCGGGCGATAACGGCGGCGTCACGGACGGAATCCATGATACCGGAGACGGAATGGACGTATCAGACGGTATAATCAGCGACGACTCCACCCATGAAACAAGAACCGACACCCAGACGCACAAAGTGACAGACAGTACAAATGCCGACAGCGGCATTGCCGGAACAACTACCGACGGCGGCAGCTCGATGAACGTGCTCGGAATCGTAGTTGCCGTCATCATTGCGGTCGCGGTCATTATTCTTATCATTGCCCTCATTCCGAAGAACGGAAAGAAAAACTGAAACCGCATTAAAAAAACCGACGGAAGGCATACAGCCTCCGTCGGTTTTTGATGTTTTAGCTTAAAGCGCCTTTAAAATGACTTCTCCTATGCAATTTGCAATTGCCGCCATGCCCTCGTCGTTCGGGTGATTGAAATGCCCGCGGTATTCGCGTGTTTTCGGAATTTCTCCGAGGCTTATATAAGTATCGCCGTACTTCTCTGCAATTTCACGCTTTGCCTTGTCCTGCACGGGCTTGTCATAAAAGCCCTCGACGTGGTAAACCTTTACGTCGCGCTCGCCTGCTAAGGTGTTTCTGAGATTTTCGTATGCATCGGTATAAGTCCTTGCCTTTTCGGGCGTGTCTATTTTGTTGTTTGGAACGTTTGCGCCGAAAAACATAACGATAATATCGCCCTTAAATTCCGCCGCTCCCGCAAACTCTCTCTCAAGGTCGGTCATGGTGTCAAATCCCCGCTCAAAGTCGGACACGTGGCAAATGCCGAATACGGCGTCGGGACATTTTTCACGGATTAGCTTTTCCGTCTGATGTACATAATCGTTTTCAAGACATGAAGCCTCCATTCCGCAGTCGCGGTACCAGCCGATAGAAGGCTTCGGGTCGTGGCGCGTTATCGAATTTCCGACAAAAAGAACGCGCAGTGCGGAGTTCGGCTCATAAAAAAATCTCTTGTAAACCTGCTTTGCCGCAGGGACATCGTTTTTCTGAAAATCCATGACGATACCTCCGTAATTTTTCCTGATTATAACATTCTCTTTTTCCTTTGTCAAGAAAAACGACAAAAAACCGATAAAAATAAGTTCTTTACAAAATAATGATATTATGGTAAAATAAACAAGGTATCGGCTGCTTGCCGCCCTCCCGAATACGTATAATAAAAAGATTCCGCGCCGCCCTTTTTGCGTCACGGCTTCGGGGCGACACATGCGACCGTTAACACGAGAAAAACAAAAGGCAGGAACCTAAATGAGCCAAAGTAAAGCCAAACAGCCATTCCCGGACGAGGGTATGTCATTTCTCCCGCTCTCCCGCGCCGAAATGGACGCGAGGGGCTGGGACGCACCGGATTTTGTATACGTCACGGGCGACGCATACGTCGATCACCCCTCCTTCGGAGTTGCAATAATCTCCCGTGTTCTTGAATCGAAAGGCTTTCGGGTGGCGATTCTTTCCCAGCCCGACTATAAAAGCTGCGATGCGTTCAAGACATACGGCAAGCCCCGTCTCGGATTTCTTGTCACCTCGGGAAACATAGATTCGATGGTCGCGCATTATACCGCCGCAAAGAAGAAGCGTTCGTATGATTATTACTCTCCGGGCGGAAAGCCCGGCAGACGCCCCGACCGCGCCGTCATCGTTTACTGCAATCGGATACGCGAGGCATACGGAGATGTTCCGATCATCATAGGCGGGCTTGAAGCGTCGCTTCGGCGCTTTGCTCACTATGACTACTGGGACAATAAGGTGCGGCGCTCTGTTCTTGTCGATTCCCGCGCGGATATACTGACATATGGAATGGGCGAGAATATTCTTATCCGCATAGCGGAGCTGCTCTCAAAAGGCGTTCCGGTAAAGAAGATACGCGATGTGCGCGGCACTGTTTACCTTGCATCCGAAAACGACCCCGTTCACTTTCCCGTAGCTGCTGCCTTTGACTACAATGAGCTGAAAACGGATAAGAAAAAATACGCCGAGGCGTTCGGCGTGCAGTATAAAAATCAGGATTCCGTAAACGGCAAGGCAATTCTCGAAAAATACGACGGAAAAGTGCTTGTGCAGAATCCTCCGATGCCTCCGCTTGAGCGCGAGGAGCTTGACTTTGTTTATTCATTGCCGTACATGCGGGATTATCACCCCTCCTACAAGTCGGAGGGCGGCGTTCCCGCCATCGAGGAGGTCAAATTTTCAATAACGCATAACCGCGGGTGCTTCGGCGCGTGCAATTTTTGCGCGCTTGCGTTTCACCAGGGGCGCACTCTCCGCTCACGCAGTATAGAAAGCGTTGTTTCAGAGGCGGAAAAAATCACGCGCCTGCCCGATTTCAAAGGATACATACATGATATAGGAGGACCGACGGCAAATTTCCGCTATCCCGCCTGCGAAAAACAGCTTAAATACGGCGTCTGCCCCGACCGTAAGTGCCTTGCGCCGAAGCCCTGCCCGAATCTGAAAGTCGATCACTCGGAATACATCCGCCTGATTGAAGAAGTCGAGAAGGTCGAGGGAGTAAAAAAGGTGTTTATACGCTCCGGCATACGTTTTGACTACGTTATGCAGGACAAAAACGAAGATTTCTTTAAAAAACTCGTCCGTGACAATGTGAGCGGTCAGCTTAAGGTGGCGCCTGAACACTGCTCGTCTCACGTGCTGCGCAAGATGGGAAAGCCGGACTTTGAAGTGTACGAGCGCTTCCGCCGCCGCTTCTTTGAGCTTACAAAGAGCTTCGGCAAGGAGCAGTATCTCGTGCCGTATCTCATGTCGAGCCACCCCGGCTCCGAGCTTTCGGACGCGGTAGAGCTTGCCGTGTGCCTGAAACGCGACGGCTATGCCCCGGAGCAGGTTCAGGACTTTTATCCGACGCCGGGAACTGCATCTACCGTCATGTACTATACCGGGATAAATCCGCTTGACGGCAAAAAGGTCTTTGTTCCGACCGATTATCACGAAAAGCAGCTTCAGCGCGCGCTGTTGCAGTTTAACCGCCCGCAAAACGCCTCTCTTGTCGCCGAGGCGCTGAAAAAAGCCGGTCGTGAAGACCTTATCGGAGACGGAAAGAACTGCCTGATAAAAGCTCCGCGCGGTAAAGGCGTATACGTAAGGACGGAAAGCGGGAAAAATAAGGAAAACAGCCGCATGACAAAAGGAAAAACGAATAAGAGCGGCGGCACACGCGGAAAAAACGCGGAAAAGAGCATATCCCCCCGCAAAGGTCGCCCAAATTCCGAAAAAAAGCATGTGGAAAAGGCAAATTATCATAAAAAACAAAGATAAACATGCCGTTTTCATCTGCGGAAAGGCAAGACTATGAAAAAACTGTTCAGTATTCCGAATATTCTCACGGCGGTACGTATCGCGGGAGCTGTCTGCCTGCTTTTTGCCATGCCGCTTTCTGTCTTTTTCTATGCGGTGTATACTGTCAGCGGTGTAAGCGACGCGCTTGACGGCTTCACGGCAAGGCTTACAAAAAGCACAAGCGAATTCGGCGCAAAGCTCGACAGCGCCGCCGACCTCATTTTTTACGCGGTTATGCTGCTTAAAATCCTGCCTTTGCTGATTTCCATTCTGCCCGGACAGATATGGTACTATGTTGCGGCGGTATGCGCGATACGCCTCTGCTCATATATATTGGCGCTTGTCAAATTTCACCGATTTTCCGCTCTTCATACATTCCTGAATAAACTGACGGGACTTATGCTCTTTTTCGTGCCGTACCTTATGGAAACAAGGGCGATAACGGGATACTGTATTGCGGTCTGCGCCGCAAGCGGTCTTTCCTCGCTTGAAGAGCTGCTTATCCATATCATCTCAAAAGATTACAACCCCGAGAGAAAGTCAATATTTTTAATTTCGCTCGGGAAGAAGAAACGTATACTTGAAACCGCGCGGCTTTTTCTGCGTCCGTGGCGTGAATCGGACGCCGAGAGCCTTTACGAATACGCAAAGAGTCCCGACGTCGGTCCTCTTGCAGGATGGCAGCCTCATAAAAGCCCCGAGGAAAGCCGCAACATCATAAAAAACGTGCTTTCCTCAGACGAGACATACGCTGTTACCAGAAAAACAGACGACAAGGCAATCGGATGCGTCGACCTTATGATAGGAAAGCGAAGCAATATAGGTCTGCCGGAGGATGAGGGCGAGATAGGATATTGGCTCGGCGCTCCGTTCTGGGGGCAGGGCATTATACCGGAAGCTGTGCTTGAGCTTCTGCGCCACGGCTTTGAGGACCTTCGCCTCTCCAAAATATGGTGCGGATATTTCGACGGCAATACAAAGTCAAGAAGAGTTCAGGAAAAGTGCGGATTTGTTTATCACCACACAATACCGGAGGCGTTCCAGAAACAGCTCGGTAAGGTGTTTATCGAGCATGTTTCCTGCATTACCCGCAGTCAATGGATGGAAAGAATCAGATAGAGCCTTGCCTTTTACGCTCTTTTAGATATGAGATGTAACGACCGATTCGCAGAAAGCACCCGAATATGAATTATTTGCCCTTTTGTACGCCTTATATTATCCAGAAATCAGTTGATATTCTGTTTTCTTTGTGAACATGCACAAAAACCTGATTTCAAATTATCTTTATGTTTTTTATTACCGTCTTTGTTAGAGACAAAATGCACTGCGAACGCCCAACTGTCAAGGGTTTTTGCAGTGCATTTTGTTTTTATATAATTTGAGCGCAAAATAATACTTATTTATACACTCCGAACTGGAATCTGAAGGGCTCTTCTCCAGGCAAACCAACGATTGCTTCACCGATTTTTAGCCCTGTAATATCCCAATCTTCTACAACATTGCCATCACGTTGTTCTTCCATAAGCCCTTTGGTTTGCACAACGGGCATATATACATCGGATTTACGGTTTTGACCAAATATGCCCTTTATGTACTCTCTGGATTTTTCATCAGTAAGTCTGAATGTTAATGTTGTTGAAAATCCGGACAAAATACTTCTTGCACGTTCTTCCTCATAGTTGTCGTAAATTTGTTCGACATTCTGAATACCAATCATAAACTTAATGCCAAGACTTCTGCCGAAGTTTACAGCATCATCAATATGCTTAAGATTTGGAAGCAACCGGAACTCATCGGTGATAAAATATACGTTTCCTTCGCTTCTTTTACGTCCGAGAGCGGTTTTGATTGCAATATCAAACATAAGACTGTAAATTGGGGTGAGCATAGAACCAAGGGAGAGATCGTATTCGATAAATACGGTTTTACCACCTTTGTTTCTCACGAGGTTTTTGAGGCTTAACGTGCCGCTCTTTGCAAAGTTGCCGACAAAAAGCTCTCTTACTACCTGCTGAAGCTCAGACATAACTCCTTGTGTCTGTGGAGAATCATCATTTGCAATATAACTACTCATTGCACGAAGGTCTGGATACTGCATAATCATATCTCTGAACTCGTTTGAGGGCGTGTAATTCAAGAATTCTATAAGCTTCTTGTTTGTGCATTGGCTCGGCTCTACCGAACGCATAAAATGTAGGAGCGTAGCCATAAAAAGGTCTTTTGCGGCATTCGGAAAGAATACCTGATTTGTTTTTTCGCAAGCTTCAGCGAAAACCGACTTAGCAATCTCAATAATGTTTTCTAACATTTGATGACCATCATCGATTTCGTTGAAGATATTCCAGTAATTCAAAGAATCGCCGCCTGTGGCAGTTTCATCGTTGCTGATAACAATATCTCCCGGACGATAAAACTCCTTATAGAAGTCTCCTTTGGTGTCAAAAACAATCATCACATCGTCTTCGTTCATTTTATATTTAAGCTGAGAGACAATTTGAAAGAATGTGTTTGTTTTACCCGTTCCGATACCGCCGAGCAGCATAACGTGCTTACTGAGAATATCCTTTGTAAGCGGAATTTGGTATTGCCTGCCATCTTTTGCAGTTCCGGAAAGAATACACATAGCTTCGTTTTCTGAAAACTGCGGCGGTTCATTGTGTAATTCTTCACCGAATAATACGCTTGATTTTGTTGTTCGTGTTGTTCCCATAATTTTGTCTCCTAATGATTACAGCATACACATTCCTTTGGGAGCGAGCACGCTATTTACATCTTCTTCTACTCTTTTTTGTGTTTCGTACTGCTCTATCAAAATATCTAAAACCGATTGCGTTAAAAACTCAAACTCTGTATCCAATAAAGCATCTTTTACAACTAATTCCACATATTTTACGCAAATTATTTGCAATAATGGATCAGGAAGTATTTCAAAGCCGCTGTTTTTGACATATTCAGAGAGTTCTTTACCAATTTTTTCTGAATGAAGAGCAATAATATTGCTGTCCAATTTTTTAAATCCCTTTCGAATAACTTGACAAATAATTTTACTATCTGTTTTGACAATGTTATTAATTATTCTATCATCGATTTTTTCAACTGCGCCCTCGCAAAACTCTTCAATGATACTTTGAGCCAAATTCACTATATCCATAATCACATCTCCATTCCATTTGGTTTCGGTGCAACATTTTGAGCTGCCTTATCAGAAGCGACTTTAGAAGCATCATCTGCTGCTTTTGCAGAGTTTGAGCTTGCAGAAATTTTGTCGCCCGGATTGTTTGAAAAAGATGTAGGCACTTTAGAATCCTCGCCGCCTGTAGAACCGGGCGGTGTGCCTCTTTGCGTTGCGCCGTTAGAAGCGTTTTGAGACGCTTCTTTTGAACTTTCGTTATGATGAGTAGAGTTGTTGTTCTGAGCCTTGTTTTCGCTTCCTGATGGTTTTTCATTACCATCAGCAGGTTTGTCTTTTGATTGTTTGGCCGTATCTGTTTTAGCGGAATCGTTCTTTTCGGGTTTGGCAGCAGATTGTGAAGCGGTATCTGTTTTATCAACATGTCCTCGAACTGTTTTTTGGGTAGGTTGGGTAACTTGATTGTCGTTTTGTGGTGGTCGTTGACCAAATTTACCTTCTTCTGAATGTCTTGCGACATCGCTGTTTGCACCCGATTTTGTGTCTTGATTATGTACACTACCATCTGCTTTGGCAGCTTCGCTAACTTTAGTGTCCGGAGGCTTGTGATCAAAATCATTTGATATGTATTTAGGTCTGGACTGCTCAAGTTCATTGTTGTAGTTTTGATACCAATGTTTGTTATCAGCGGCACGATTATACTCTGTGCTTCCTTTAGACCATTCAGACATTTCTTTATCACAAGCATTTATTCTGCCATCGATATAAGATTGTTCCTTGTCTATTCTATTGTTAAGAGCTTCACAATCTCGATTATAGTCTGTGATGGCCTGTTGTTTATCGACGCCTTCGGGCATTTTTTCAATGCGTGATGCTTCTTTGCTTAAATCTTCAGAACGTTCAGATGGTAAATCGAACTTTTTAGGCGTATCCGATCTGGAAAGTTCATTGGTTGGTGTTCTGTCCGAAACTGCTTCGGGGAGACCTGAGCTTATTTTCCCGTGATATAATTCTGGATCGATTTCTCCGTTGGCATTTTTACCAGTAAAATATTCATTTGCGCCAGGTTCGTGTCCTGTAGCAATTCTGAGATTGTGTTCTTGTGGGGTGTTATCGTCAAAGCGATAATATTCCCCATTTTTCATTTGTTTTTCATCAAAACCAAGCTCATGTGCTGCTAATTTTGAGTCGTGAGTGTCCCAAATTGGGTCCATGGAATCCTTGGTTGTCCAAAAATTACTACCATTGGCATCATTAGCAAGTGGATGGCTATTTTCGGTATGAGGGTATCCGAGAGAAGGTGAGTCTCCCTTACTTACTCTTTTACGATATGTTTCTTCATTACAAAGACAAGAAGAACCGTTGTTATAAAACTGCTGCAAATGTTCGTTTTGTTGTTCGGGAGTCACTGAGATCACCCCACAACAAAAGGCAAGCCGCCTATTTTAACAATTTTTTTAGAATAATACTCACACCACTCATATAAGCCATTATCATCATCTTTGCAGTTGTAAACTTTGATGGTTTTTAATTTTTCGGAATTTTCGCTTACAAAATTCTCAAAAAAAGGCGCTAACTCCTCGTATACATCTTTAAAAGGATAGTACTTAAATTCCAACGAAGCGCTCGCAAGCGCATAAAAAAGCTCGGCAGCAAAATATATTTGTTTTTCTGTTCCAATAAGCATTTGCCCAAATGCCGTTTTGAACGCTCGCTTAACATTTATATCCTCAGTTTTTCTATAAAGATTGACGAGTTCGCCAAACAGTGTGCGTTCACTTATTGGGTCTTCATCCACGCCCATTGATAGTCGATAGTCAGGTTTTAGCCATTCGTTTCCGTTGGTGTATTTCTCATCAGCAGACAACAAAAGCAAGAGTTCATCGCTTTCGTAAGCCTGTTTTACAATATCGTAGAATTTATTACTCATCGTAAATTCACCCTTTCTTTGAGATAGTTTCTCACGGATAGTATGTAAGAAACTTTTGAATTTAGTAAGCAGGGCTGCACAAAAGTACAGCCCTGATATGATTAATAATCGCTGAGTTCCTTCATGCAATTGCTGCAAACAGAAACTTTTTCTCCGAAAACGCTTTTTGTTGTGCATTTCTTTGTTTCACCGCAAAAATCACATTCTGTCTTATTTCCGCCACAAGCGGTAAGAAGCGAAAGCATTGTTATTACGTATAACAAAACTGCAATAATTCTCTTTTTCATAGCTTTTAGTCCTTTCTTGTCGTGTACTTAATTATTAGTGTATAACACCTTGCTACGTTCTTTGATGAGCATTTTGACAACATTAATTTTTCGATGTGTGTGTTGCAAAGCATAATCGAGGGCTTAATGCCTCAACTATGATGCTGAATGATAATGTAGAAACAACTTATATAACATTTTTAAATGATATTTTCACTATCTTTATCGTCTTTATATTCCTCATCGAGAGATTCGTGTCGTGAGTCTATGTATGCAACGAGAATATTGAATAAATCTTTTATAATTGTGACAGGAAGCCATACTATTCCAACAAACCAAGACAATACAATTTTCAAAAGGAATCCCAAAATTCCTGTTGCAACAATGAAATTACTCACAGCTCTCCAACCAAAGAAGAAAGCTCCGGCAGGAAGCGATGAAATAGCAATTAGATAAGGTGCTGAGATCAGACCATCTAAAGACTTTAACATCGAAAAATCTTCATTATAAACCATGATGAGTACAAAAAAAACAATTCCACATGCAAAAACTACCGTTAAGTCTAACATCAAATTATCTTTGGCTTCTTCTAACTCATATGTATCTTCTTTTTGTTTTCTGTATCCTCTTTTTAAATCTTTAATACATAACACCAATTCAAGGGGAAAGCCAATAGGTCCAAAAAAAGATGCCAAAAAGGTAACAGATATTATTTTATTTATGCTTATTCCTTTAAAGAATCGCGATAAAAATAGCCACGATGATGGAGCACCTCCGAAAATGAATATTATAAATAGAATATCGTAAAATGAATCGTCGTCATATTGTGGTTTCACTAATGTCAAAAACACAAATGCCGCCGTTATTAAAGCAAAAGATATTATACAAAAGAGTAATCTTATAAGAGTTTTATTTTTCATTTAAATGTCTCTCCTTTTTTTAGTTGTTGTCAATATAAAATGCTCAATAATTTCAAAACCACAAACATTTCCCCCGGATTTTTCTTTGTATCGCCGAAGAAATCACATTCGTCTTGTTTCCGCCACAGGCGGGAAGAAGCGAAAGCATTGTGATTACGCATAACAAAACCGCAATAATTCAATTTTCCATAGTTTTTAGTCCTTTCATATAACGTCTTAATTGTTCGCACCCAAAACTCTATTGCGTTCTTCGATAAGATTTGTGAGAGCTTCAATTTTCTCGGAAACTGCG